>CAINBI010000133.1 GCA_903846555.1 uncultured Pseudomonadota bacterium | reverse complement strand
TGCCGATAGATTTTTCACCACACTCTTCGGCCAATGACCGCAGAAAGGTATCTATCGGCAAGCGCTGACTACGCGGCTCGGCGGGGATATTCAGTTGCAGTTTTCCGTCAAAAATCGCCATTTCACGATTGGGCGGTATCACGTAGATATGATTGGGGCAAACTTCCATTTGATCTTGCGCCTCAAGCACAGGCAGGCTGGTTGTGCGCTGCAAAATTTGCCCGAGAATGCTCTCATGGTTAGGATCAAGATGCTGCACCAGCACAAAAGCCATGCCAGAATCTACTTTTACATGGCGAAAAAACTGCTCAAAAGCTTCTAGTCCACCAGCAGAAGCGCCCATACCAACAATGGGAAAGTTACCCTTGCGCAAGCTCTTATCTGGCGTTTGGTCTGCCACTTTTGGCGCGGTTATCTTGCTTGTTTTTTTTTCCGTCATGATTAAATCCATATTCTTATTGATGTTGTTTATACCGCGCTGACTTTAAACCCAAGCATGGTTAAATCGCATGTAATTAGGTATAAGTATACCTATATTTAACGCTATCAATAATATAATTGTTCTATATATAAGCCACTGTTTGAATAGTATTTAACAGCTTAGCCTTGAGTGGCCTGCAAGCTAAAAACGTTTAAAAAGAGACGCCCTGAGAGGCGCTTCCCTATTGGCTCGCAGGGCACTCAAAAACCTGCTTTTGATGGTACTGGATTTACTGCACTAGATTGATGGTGCTGGATACGGATGCGCGTCTCAGCGATTAGAAGTTATAGGAAAATTTAATACCCACGGTAACGTCTGGTGCATCTGGCGTAACGCCCATGCCCACATTAGCCACCATCGAAAGTTTGTCTGACATGGCGTAAGTAACACCAAAGTTGAGTGAGCCAGAGCTTGAGTCGCTACCAACGACGTTTTGCCATGCAGCACTCTGCCCTTTAACGCGTGATTTCTGTGCAAAGCGGTGTGAATAAGACATACTAGTACTCATACGATCATTTAAAGCAAAGGCTAAACCACCGCCTAATTGGTACGAATCGCCTAAGTCAATTTCACCTGCCGTTGTAGTGCCTGACTGCCCACTAATGTCGTTGAACTTACCAATAAAATTATGTGAATAACCGACATTTGCAAATAAAATGGCGGGGTCTATCGTCTTAACAAAAGTCAAACCAGTAGAAAGCGTCCAAATTCCATTCCCAGCAGGAAGTTCGTCAGGGGCTGATAAGTTATTGTTACCAGCAACAGTCCTGAATTTAATACCGTATGGATCTTTGCCTGTCGGTGCTTTTACGCGCACATTTAACACAACATCTGGTCGCGTCGGTGTTTCTGGAAATAATCGGTAATAAGCACCAGCACTCACATCGCCGATATTTGCATTGCTCACATCGTGCTCAATGGATGTGGTGCCTGCGCCAGCAGATTCGTAAGTAGAAGCTCGGCAAAGAAACGGCGCGTTAAAATCAAATTGCAAGCGATCTGTTACGCCATAACGACCAGTAACATCAAGCTGCACAATGTCTGATTTAATGCGATCAAGATTGATACTGCCTAGAAAAATCGCATCAAGTGCCAAAAATCCTTCTAGCGTGAGT
>CAINBI010000132.1 GCA_903846555.1 uncultured Pseudomonadota bacterium | reverse complement strand
CTTGGCTGGGGTAAAATCGCTGTACTCTGGCAATTGTGCTGAAAGCTATACCTCGGCGCAATGCAAGACCGCAGGGCTTGATCCTGGCGCAATGCGACGGCCAGACACCTACATTGAATCCAACACCACGCTACAGATGCGCGAAATGGAAACAAAGTGCAAAACCTTGGTGCCAGCCTCTAATTGGCTAAAGGCTAAAACCGATCCTGTGATTGCCGAAGCCGTGCGGGTATGGGTGCAGAAATGCACGGCACCGAGAGCTGGGGAGTGGACAGTGAATACGGGGCAGTGATTTTATTTTGCACAAACAATATTTATGAAGCCCGCTTTCGCGGGCTTTGTTGTTTTAGCGCATTGCAATTGGTAGGTCTTTGTGATAATCCCAACCAGACTTGCAAATAACCCCTGTACCATCCCATTGGCAGTCGGCTGGATCAGCAACTTCGATAAAATGTGCTATAGGTGTTTTTGCATTTTTATCATCTACAAATTTAGCCTTAATGATGTCATATTTTTTGACTTGAACTTGCTTTGGAGCTAACACAAAAATTTTCAGAATTTTAGTCATACTGACTTTAATATTACCGCTGTGACCAGCAAGATTATTACGGAATTCAGGATTACAATAATCTCCGCCTAGTTCGCGACAAACGATTAACCCATCTTTGTCCCCGTCCTGATAATGAGGTCGATTAACCTCAAAATAAACAATCTGCCCAGATCCATAGGCTTCACTTGCCTCCTTTTGGCTAAGTGCCGCACACCCTGTCACCACCATCGCCGCAGCCAAAGCCAAGCTAATTTTCAATACATTCATTTTGTTTTTCATTTTAATCAACCTTTTCATTATCACTTTTCTCCTAATTCCATTTAGTTATCGGTTTTGGATAAGTCATCGGCTTACCAACTTCATCGTGCATGTTTTTAATAAATTGCTGGCGTTTTGCCTCTATAATATTTCCACAGTTTGGTATTGCCATGCGCTCACCTGGACTCTCGTCGCACCATTTCTTTATTTTTTCCATAAGCACAGGATCTTTTAATAACTCAGGAACCGTGTAAGTTTTCTCCTGAGAAGAACATGCGCTTACTAACAAAGCAATCATTACAACACTTGTTAATTTCATTTCATTTAACCTTTTCATGATAAATAAATCCTTTGATTTGCTAATTGCTCTTTGGTGAGCCGTGGGGGTGCGGGGGAAACCCGCGGTTTGGTTGTTGTTAATTTGTTGATGTGCTGTATTCATGATATTGCCCTTTCGTTTTAACGTGTTGTTGCTATTTGCTCTTCGGAGCCGCCGTGGCGCATAAAAACGTGTACGGAAAATCACCATGCAAGGGGCGCAACTGAAAACGCAGTTCACGAAAAACAAAGTGCATGAGTGAAACCGTTTGATAGGGCGAGCGAAGCGGAACCCTTGCATGGTGATTCGTACACGTTATGCGTTGCGTTTTTAGGCGGCTTGAAAGCAAAAGCAACATGTTTAACGCGATAAAAGGGTAATCGAATACAGCACATCGCGTTTTACAAATTAACCGCGATTTCACGTAGGTAAATCGATTATAAAAGTGCAAATGAATAGTCATTGCTTATTCGAAAAGCGTGACAACTCTCGCCAGTACTTCGTCCATGATGGATTCTGGCAGGGTGTCCACCTTACGGGCGTGTCGGGCGGCTAGGTCAATCACGCGCGGTTGATCGCAACGGATGACGCCAGTAGTCTTGATGCCAACCACAGGTACTGCAAAGCCCAGGCGGCGGGCAAACTCGCCGCCGTTTGTAATCGGCAGAATTACTGGCAGCTTGGTAGTTTCGTTGAACTCGACAGGCGATACAACTAGGACGGGGCGGCAGCCGCTTTGCTCATGTCCTGTTGTTGGGTCAAGCGACACCATGTAAATGTCACCGCGCTTCATAACAACTCGTCACCTACGGCAGGTGCATCGACCCATTCACGTTCCTCAGCCAGTTGAGGCTGCGAATAGTCCGAGGCGGCCAGTAACTCCACAAGCGTGTAAGACGGTCGCGGGCTGGGGTTGACCACTAGGCGTCCGTGATCAATGGCTAGGCCGACTGTTGCACCTGCTTGCAGATGCAGTTGATCAAGAAAGGCTGGTGGAACGGCCAGCATGATTGAGCCGCCGACCTTTCGTAAATTTGTTGTGTGCATAACAACCCTCCTTAAATTAAGTTATATTAAAATATAACATTTATCTTAATGAAATGCAAAGTGAATCTATCCAAAACCAATCACGCCAAAAAAATAAAGGCTTGAATTTACTTTCCAATTAAAAAAAGAATCAAACCTAATGCTGCTATCAATTTCATCGCTTGTAACAGAATCCGCAATAAACCAGTTCGATAAAGTGCTCTTATTGAGGTTAATCCCATTAGTTCAAATCCGTTTATTGTTAAATTTGGACTTGCTAACAAAAAATAAGAAAAACAAGTTACAATTAGGGCGAAGATGAACAAACCAAAACAACACCAATCTAGTAGCACTCCATCTTCACCCTCCATGCTCCGAAGTTTTTTGTAGGTTACAACTAATAATGCAATGACTATTAGGGCAACCCAAATGGCCATTTTGTGCGCATTCAGTGTGCTATTTATCTTGCTAAGCTCTAAAGTTATTGTTTCCATAAGGAAGTTCTTTTTTTTGTACTTTTCCTGTTATTCAACGTACAGCGCAAACGATTCCAATATTTCTCTTACTGTTTTAATATCTCGAAGCTGATCATGACAGTCGCGGCTTGTTATATAAGCACTAACTCTCATATCGCCATTTTCGTCTTTTTCTTCCTTGGCCTTCTCAATTTTGGTATTGAAATGGCTGGCCATTTTGTCGAGATATTCACGAAATTCGAGTATCGTCCGCGTGTCGACAAGGTTTATAATCTCATCAATATTTGGTTGGGCTGTAGTCATATCGTTTCCGAATTAAATTTTACCGTCTAAACGACGTGGTTCTGAAAACCAATGACCATGAGGCCATGACTTTTCAGGCGCTTCTACTATAGTTTCAATTTCAATGTAACTAGGAGACCGTGCATTTAATAAAGGTTCGTAATCAAGATTGGATCTTAGCAGCAGGAAAGTGCCAGAACTCATCAAAAATCCACACATTTTAGGAGTAGGATCTTCAGAAAAACCGCCATTTAGTAAAATGGCATCAGTCACCTCTGTTACGCTCTCTACAGGATCGCTCTCATGAATGCAAACTGGAATATTTGGGTCAACGCCATCCAAAATTAATGCATCTATGTAATCACGCAGTTGATTTAATCTCATTTTAAGCCTCAACAATCTCACCAATACCGACTACAGCTTCATCTATTGAGTTAACACAATTATCCATTGTGTCTATGGTCTCTTGTGCCTTCTCGCCCTTTTCACCACCCTGAAACGATTCAGGCATATTGTCGTAATATTCTTGCTCTTCTTCTTTCAAGCCTTCCAATCGTTCTTTTAGAGACTCAAGCTCCGATTGAATTTCAAGAAGTTGCACACGTCTAGCTTTGTTCATATATCACCTTAATGTAGTTAAATGCGACTCATTAAGTATAGTATAGTCTCAATAAAGAACATTTGCAATAGTTAAATGTATTTATTTGCTACTTTTTTTCAATTATTTTGTCTGCTTTTGAAACAATATCAATTATTTCTTTAGTTGATTTAGATGCAATGAGCCCGGCTAATGCGTACACCCAAAACGGCTCAACTTCTGCCGATTGATATGCTCTGGCAATCGTGGTGCGAAATACGCCCATAATCTCCGCAAAGCGTTTTTGCGTATAGCCTGCGGCTTTAACCGCTTGTTCAAATTCTTGCCCAGTCATTAAAGTCCTGCCTTTATTACTTTGATGTGTCCCGCTCGGCCATAATCCAATAGTAAACGGTCATCCGTTATTAACATGGCTGCAAGATGCCTAGCAGTTGATGCAATGATGCGGTCTGCTGGGTCTGGATGAATGTCGCCTGGAAGTCGCGTGCTGGCCACGGCAATTTCTGGGGAAAGCGGTTCCAATCGAATGCCAGGTAGAGACAAGGCCTCTTCGATCCACTCGCCAACATCACGATCCAATACCAACCTGCCTTTACTAATAAGCATACCAATCTCCCATGGGGAAATGGCCGAGAGAAATAAATTATCCTCTTCGGCTGCTTGCTGGATTAACTTTCGCGCTTTGTCGCCCAAACGATCACTGCCAGTTAATAGCCATACTAGGGCATGCGTATCTAGCAACGCCACACTCACCGGCATGCCTCCCAATCGTTATCCAAGGGGGAAACAATATCGCGCTCTAGTTTCACGCTGTTTGCCATGGCTCCAAACAACGTCGTTTCTGGTGGCATAGGAACTAGTTTTGCCACAGCCTTTCCATGTTTAGTGATAATTAATGACTCACGTGAACCAGCTACATCATCCAACAGTTTTAAGCATTTGGCCTTAAAGTCTCCAGCCCCAATTGTCGTTTGCACAGTAATACTCCTATAGTCATACTCCATAGTCATAATCATAGCACCATTGCATACATCTCACGCAAACGGCGTGTTGATATCAACCGTGTATTACGGATGCCCCTTTTAAGCTGCTACCAATTCTAATTGACTTTGTCAAACTCATCAGGCTCTGTGCTGGGCACGTTTGCAATAATTACATCAAACTTCGCGCGTTGGATAATTCTCTGACATTCAGCTAGAAGTTGATTCCAATCATCTGGAGGATGTCCATTTTCCAGCATCTTTCGAAATACTTGATACGCATCGTCATCACTCTCGAAGGCTCGCTTGGTATTCTCGTCATTTACCCAAGCGTACACAATTATCTTACTTGACGCGTGGTAGCGGAAAAACAGCCGGTATTGTTGATAGAACTTGGCTCGAAACCAATGCTTATGGTCGTTACCCAGTGTACTGCCTTGCCGATATTCTAATCGTGCCGGATCCTGCGGTATGATATCGAACGCCAGATTGTTGATTGCCGCCAGCCATTTACTAGAGTTCTTCTTAATGTACCCGGTCGGATCCTTTTGCTTTAACACCTCTACCTGCTTGGTTAGTGCTTCAATCTGCCCAAGAAATAGTGGATGGATAAAAATCGTCCATCCATGAATAACCAAGGGCACAGACTTGTCTGTCGTCATTCGTCCGCATCCTGAAGGGCCTCATCAAGAATAACCTTAACGCCTGAAGTTAGAGATTGGATATGTTGTACAAGGTTAGTATTAACGGCATACAGGTTATCGGGATGATTTGCAATGTCAGAAGCAAGGAAAGTTAAAAACTGGCCGAGTAATGGATCATCCTTCTCAACGGACCCAGCATGCGTTAGCACAACTTCCCCGTTGGGGCGAATGGTATAAAGAATTTTGTCTCGTTTACCCAGATGTAAAGCGCGACGCACAGTCTCAGGCACCGTAGTTTGGTAACGGTCAGTGAGTGTGGATTCTGTTTTAAGGGTGGCCAACATAAGCACCTCCAATTAAATATGGTGTGGGAGAGCAATAAAGTCTCATACTAAGTATTAAAGTTTCATACTGACTTTTAAATCACAAGTAAAATCAATCAGTTAGCTATTTATAGTTTCGCTGAATGCCATTTTAATATGATACTTTAATAATTTTAACCT
>CAINBI010000131.1 GCA_903846555.1 uncultured Pseudomonadota bacterium | reverse complement strand
GTAAAATCAATCAGTTAGCTATTTATAGTTTCGCTGAATGCCATTTTAATATGATACTTTAATAATTTTAACCTCATATAAGACCATGGCAGAATGCGGCTTGCAGGGCAGTTCGGTATGAAACTTTATTACACCCCGACATATGTATGAGTCATCATGGTAATGCATGTGCATTACCATGTCAAGATTTATTCCAGCCAAAGATTGCACATTGCCGTAATTCCATGATAACTTTAAGGTTAATTATGTAGGTGCTATAATTATTTCCTTCTAATCTAGTCTAAGAAAAATAAAAATGAGAACATTTGGCAACGTCATTTGGCACTTTCCTTTTTTTGGTTTTATAAGTGCAATCTTTGTTTATTTGTTTGGCCTACTTCTCACGCTGACAATCATTGCCGCCCCCATAGGGCTGGGCTTGATGGAATTAGGAAAGTTACTGTTTGCTCCATTCGGTAAAGTCATGATCGACTCAGGTGATCTTAATTTACCAAAGAACAAAGCATGGGCGACATATTCCACAATTATTATGCTTCTGTATTTACCGTTTGGTTTAATTTTTGCATTTTGTGCTGTAATTCAAACAGGATTGCTATTTCTCACAATTGTCGGAATCCCTGTGGCTATGGTTGTGGCCAAGTCTCTCGGTACTTATTTAAATCCTGTAGGCAAGAAATGTGTATCTTCTGCCGTTGCTGCCGAGTTAGAACGTAGGAAAGCTGAGCAGATCGTTTCATCTGTAATGGAGCCGCAATCTCCGGCTAATAAACATTCAACTAATCAATTAGTGTCAAAGAAAATGATATTAATTGTTGTTGGTCTTATGGTTATTGTTGGTGCTCTAGGGCATTCGTTAAGGACTCATAAAGAATTAATTTCTACCGAAGCGTCAAAAACAATCCCTGAAAAAGTTGTCGCGCCGGTGATCATAGAAAAATCATCTGCAAAGGCAATAGTTATTCACTCTCAGGATGGCCAACCTAAATCTTTAGTCAGTGAGGAAGCTAAGCCTATTGCTACTCTTAAAGAAGTTACTGTCGCGCCTGTGGTGGCATCACCTGAAGTAAAACAGCCAAAAAAGATGAGCTTAGTAAAGGTTGGCAAGTCACAAAAGAGAAAAACAGAGCAAGACGATGGTTCTCAAGCTGTCGTGACATCTAAATCAATTTCCGATCAAACACCAGCATCTAATAATGAACAACAAGTTGCCGTACAGCCCGTCACGCCTTCATCTGAACAAAAAAACAAACATCACGGATTAAGAGGGTTAATTGAGCAAGCTACAGGTGTAGATCCTGGTACAGGAACCTCAGAGCATCAATGCTCCACTGGCGAAAAAGCTATGCATGCCAACGGGTGTTAAATAGGTAATCTTTGTGATTGTTATTGATTAATGGTTTTTATATAAAAGGAATTAAGTTATGGGTGGATTTTTCGATTTTATTATAGGCGTATTTCAGTTCTTATTATTTGTCATGGTAATAGTTGCAGGTGTTGCTTTATGGGGCTATAACGCTTTACGAGCATTATCAGAAAACATTCGTGAATGCTGGTCAAATATTGGCGTGGTGGGTAAAAAACAAGTGTCACTAGTGAATCAATTGATCGATGTTGTAAAGGGTTACCAGGAATCCGAGAAACTTGTGATGTTGAAAGTGTCTGAGGATGTATCTTCGGCCAACCAGTTAGCTCAATTACATCAGCAATCTAGCATGGTGCTTTCAACAGTCGGTGGATTAGCTCAGAAATTTCCAGAATTAAAATCTAATGATCAATACCAGCGGCTAATTGATAGCATTCAAACTTGCGAGGCTCAATTGGAATCAACGCGCCAAAAATATAATGCTGCGGTCAAGTCTTATAATGTCACTCGCAGTTCAATACCGCATGTTTTTTATGCAGCAACATTAGGCTTTAAGAATGCGCCATACCTTGAGTTTGATGGGGAAACGCCTCTACTAGAAGTTGGTGCGATGAAATCGTTTATTAGTGATGAAGATGGAGATCGGCTAAATAAATTATTAGGCCAAGCTGGCAATAAAATTTTGGAAGCGGGGAATAAAGCTATTGAGGGTAGTAAGCAAATGGCTGAGGCCGCGCATGACAAAATTAAGCAGATTCAAGATGCTAAAACAGCGGAGACCTTAGAGCAAGAGAATTCAAAAGAATCAACTCCCTCCTCAAGTGTAGCCTGTCATTCATGTAGCACGGTTGTTGCTGCTAATAGTGCATTCTGTAACCACTGCGGCTCTAAACTTGCCTCATCATGATTTCATTTCATGATTAGCTGCATTTTCTAATCATCTAATTTTGTAAAACTAAGAGCCCCAATCTGAGGGCTTTTTTTTATGGCTAGGTGCAATCGATATTATACGAATTACCGTTGACATAATACGGATTAACGTATATTGTTACTCATCCTAATTTTACAATATAGCTTAGCCATGATTAAGTTAATAAGTAAGACTTATAGCACGTACAGAACAGCTTTGAATGTTACGGGTATTTTTATAGCAATCTTAGTTGTATTTCCACTTGTAATGTTACTTAGTGGTGCAATGATACTGGCGGCCTCTAAATACAATCCATTTTCATATAGTGCATCAGTAAGTCTATGGGCCTGGCCAGATTATTTTACCGCTTGGCAAAATGGTGGATTAGCGGGCTATGGCGAACGCATAGCGGCTACTGGTGGCATTAGTTTATTTATTGTGTATTTACTGATACCAATGTTAATCGCATCAGCTTTTAGGCAAAAAAGAGAACTGCATGGCAGTGCACGATGGGCAACACCGGCAGAAGTAAGCAAAGCCGGCCTGTTTGGAAATAAAGGTCTCGTTGTCGGCAAATATAACGGCCGAACATTACGCTTCCCAGGGCAGCAATTTGTAATGTTGGCTGCACCTACCCGTAGTGGTAAGGGGGTGGGGGTGGTTATTCCAAACCTGCTGAGCTATGAAGAATCTGTCTGCGTCCTTGATATTAAGCAAGAGAACTTTGACATTACTGCTGGCTATCGCAAAGATATACTCAAACAAGAGATTTACTTGTTCAATCCATTTGCTGAAGACGTGGACATCAACGGCAAACCTGCACCACGTACACATCGATACAACTTCTTCAGTGCGATCAGTAATGGCGTATTCCGGGTAGGTGATGTGTTAAGTATTGGTAACGCAATCTGGCCAAGTGGTGGCAAAGATACATTCTGGAACGATAACGCACGTAACCTCTTTCTAGCAGTCACGTTGTTCTTATGCGAACTGCGTGATCAGCGTGAGGAAGAGGGCGCTAACTCACAATTACCCAACTATCCAGTCAGCATGGGTGAAGTGTTACGTCAAACTTCTGGGCGCGATACCGGGTTGCCTATCAAGAAATATTTTGAAACTAAAGTTATGTCGTATGAATGGCTTTCAAGCGCTTGCCGAGGTGCTATGAGCACTTTTTTAAGTTCAAGCGATGATGTGCTAGCCTCCATATTAAGCACCTTTAATGCTCCATTATTGCCCTGGCGCAATCCGATTGTGGATGCAGCCACAAGTGAATGTGATTTTGATGTGCGTGATGTGCGTAAAAAAAAGATATCTATCTATATCGGTATTACACCCAATAAGTTGGATGACGCAAAGCTTATTATCAATTTGCTGTTTAGTCAGTTGGTCAACCTCAATACCAAAGAACTGCCCCAGAAGAACCCTAAGGAACTTAAATACCAGTGTTTATTGTTAATGGACGAATTTACGAGTATCGGCGTGGTGACTATTATCGCAAAAGCCGTGAGCTACATCGCTGGCTACAACTTGCGCCTGATGCCAATAATTCAGTCTACAGCGCAGCTTGAGTCATCTACTAACTATGGTGTAGAGAATGCCAGAACATTAATCACTAACCATGCGATGCAAATTGTTTATGCACCACGTGATCAAAAGGATGCCAAGGAAGTTTCAGAAAGCCTAGGTACTTTCACAGAAAAGAGTGTCAGCACCAGTCGTAGTAACAGTATTACTAAGGGTGGTAGTGGCTCTGAAAGCACTTCAGATCAACCACGTGCTCTATTGCTAACTCAAGAAGTCAAAGAAATTGGTCAGTGGAAAGAAATTATCTTCCTAGAGAACGTCAAGCCAATTCTATGCGACAAGATCCGTTATTACGATGATCCTGAATTCACGGGTCGCTTATTGAAGGCACCTACTATTACGCCAATTGACATTGAGCAATTTGTGGCTAAAGCCAGCGGTAAAACTCGCGATATTCATGACAGCGAAATGGATTTAGACGCGTATGCATTAAAGCCACCTGTCACCGCTGAGTATCTCGACATTTACGATAAAACAGAAAAACCACCGTCTGAAGACCCTCTAGATGAAAAATTGGTTAATGACTATGTTCTAGAAGGCCTTGAAGCTATGGGTATTTCTAAAGAAGATCTGGCAAGTTTAGATTTAAATGCACTCGATGAATTCAATGGTTCAGAAAACACTGCTGGTCTGGACGCTGAGACAGCCAGTGCACGCACTGATGATGCCTTTGCCGCCATGATGGATGAGATTAATGAAGATGAAGGTCTATTAATGGAAGTTAGTATATGAGTGAACTAAAAGAACAGATTCAAATTGCTTTTAATGAATTTCAAAAAGAGCATAATAATAACTTACCGATTAAATTGATAATTAAAGAGAGGTATGAAAATGATAACAACACACAAATCGCAGATGAAGATCGAGTCAGAGGAAGCTACTCCCCAACCCGAGGAGAAATTACCCTTTATACATCCGCTATACGCGACGACAGGGAAATCGCTAGCACTATCCGACATGAGCTTCTGGGACACTATGGGATTAACACGCTCGAACCCTACGAAAAAAGAGTCCTCTTAGAACGAATTGTAGATGCTCGCAATGATCCAGATATAGCGCGTGTTTGGGGTCGTGTCGATGATATTTACGCAGGCAGGTCCGAGCTGTATAAAGCGGAAGAGGTTTTTGCTGCAGTAGCAGAATTAGACCAAAGCCGAATTATCCCACCTAGAACTTTAAGTACCGAGCCATCCGCACTACCAAGTGACAGTAATAAACTAAATATTTATGAATTACGCTCTATTGCCGAGAGCATAGATAACGGTATTAGGGCAGGCTTACGAAAACAGCAAAACTTTCCCAGTTCGGATCTAGAGCAATTCAAAATTGCAGATCAGCAAAACCCCAAACTACAACGTACCACTCGCATCGAGCAGGATATTATAGATAAGGAAAAGTATGCTAAAGCAGCATTCCTTGCAAAGGAAGTATTGCGTGAAGCAATGCCTGTCTTGGCAGATCATCCTTATTTAACCAGAAAAAAACTTCAGCATCATGTTGAAACATGGAATGAAGCCTCATTGCTCAATTTATTTGAAATCAATGCGGCACATTTAAAAACCATCATTGGCTACACCCCTAAAGTTGGGGACAACTATCTGAGCGGCCGCATATTAATTGCGCCAATTGGTAATACTGACGGCCTAACCTCACTTGAATTCATCGATAGCAAAGGGCTGAAATCTGCTCTAGCCGGTGGACGTAAATCTGGCGCTTACTATGAGCCTGATTTTGTGAATCACAAATCCCGTGAAATTTACATTGCTGAAGGCGTGGCCACTGCCATGTCTATCCGCGAAGCGCTGAAGGATAAAGAGGGCGTTTTTGTTGTAGCCGCACTGAGCTGCACTAACCTCAAAAAAGCCGCCTTAGATCTGCAGGCTACTTTTGATGATGTTCCTATCACGATATGTGCTGACATCGGCAACGGCTATAAAGATGCAAAAGAAGCGGCTGCAGCCGTTAATGGCTATCTTGCTGAACCGTATTTTCATCCATTACAACGCATGCCAGATGGCAGTATTCCTACGGATTTTAACGATTTATGGCAACTACGGCCACACTCCGTAGTTATTGATTTGAATAACCGAAAATTAATTGAAGAACCTAAAGTAGAAGACGCCAAGATTATAGATACAGACATTAAAAATACTAGGATTGAAGACCTAAGTGTTGATGGTCTTCAAGGCAGCAAAGAACAATCAACACATTCTTTGAACGTAAATGATAGGAGCAACAAAATGACAGCAGATACACCGGCAGCAAATGCAGCACCAGCAAAAGGGTCCGTGCCAGAAAGTATTAAATTAAATGCAGCTTTAATCTATGGTCAAGGCACTCAAGTATATCCTGCCAAGGCAGGAGCCGTTTATAAAGGCGACATTGTTATTCTTGATAATCATGTATTGCAGGAAATCGGCAAAAATTCAGTCATTCTCCATGATAAATCAAAGCTTAGTTATGTGTCTGATGAGTTCAAAAAATCTGCGGAAACACTGCGTCGCCCTGATGTAGCAATCTACTACCAGGATAAACAATTTAAATCGACAGATACCGCAACGGTATTTCCATTCAGTCGTGCTAAAGACGATCTTGAGCGGGTCGTGGCGGGCCTTAAAAAGTCTGCTAAAGAATTGAATATGCCTGATATGGATAACGTGCTTGACTCACTCGCTGGTCGATCATGGGCACGCAATCAAGATATTCGCAAGGAAATGAAAGCGGATAAAGATGCTGCGAAAGAAGTAAAAACAGCGGATAAACCCGCAAGTGCCGCTGAGCATGAGAAAAAGTCACAAAAACGTTAATCCTTAAAAATGTAGTTACTTAACCAACAAAGCTGGCCATGAATAATGGTTAGCTTTGATTCAATTTATAAGGGATAAATGTGATGACAACAGATATAGCAACTAACAAAACATTACCAGGTGATGTTGAATCCACCAATACTATTGAAGCTAGTATTGATCCAGAACTTGAGGCAAAAATAACTGAACGATACGGTTTGCCAAAAATGATGAGTGCATCTAAAGATGAAGTGATGCGAATTAAGCAGATGACGCAACCACAAGAGGATGCGAGATATCCAATACGTAACATCCAGGCGCCGAAACTAGATGAACCTGCTGTTACATCATATTCGCCGGTAATGCCTGATCAATATGCGCCTTTCATTGACGTCAAGCTGCATCCTTTATTAGATCATGAGATACCAGAGGTCTTGTTGAATCGCTATGCGATGAAAGACCATGTTTATTATTCCAAAATGCGAGACAAAGGCCTAGTGTTTGAAGATAAGGGTAAATCAATTAGTGCTAAATCATCAGATCCTGACGATATACGTGCAATGATTGATTTGGCCAAAGCAAAGAATTGGTCAAAGATCAAAATTAGCGGTACCGAAGAATTCAAACGAGAAGTCTGGTTAGCTGCCAGCATGCAGGACATAGCCGTAGAAGGCTATAAGCCCAGCCTGCAAGATATCGCTTTGTTGGAAGACGCCAAGAGCAAAACCCGTAATAAAATTGATTTCGTCGAACCTGAAGTCACGGTAAGTCCGCCGCAAGCGCAAGCTGTTACACCTCAGTCTGCTAAGCAGGCGCAACCTACACTGAATGCTCCACTGACTGCGCCTGACACAACTATTGTCAAAGATGAAGGTTCTGTACTGGTTGCCCATGGCATGGCTAAATATTTAAATGACGCAAAGAATACAAATTCTTACTACGTTCAAACCCGCGATGCCCAAGGTGCTGAAAAGACGGTTTGGGGCGTTGATCTTGAGCGTGCAATAAAAGACTCTGGTGCAAATGTCGGCGATAAGGTGCTGATCGCTAACGAAGGACAAAAGCTGGTCACTATTACCGTTCCTGTTCGTGGTGCAGATGGAAGCGTGATTGGATCTGAACAAAAAGAAGCGTTGCGCAATACCTGGGCGATACAAAAACCGACCTCAGCCGAAATTGCTATTGTCGCAGTTGCTGATGCTAAAGGTGCTGGGCCAAAGGTGCAGGCGATGATAAAGCAGAAGATGGCCGTTGCGACTAGTCAGTTAGCTGCCAAAGGCGTTGAAATACCTGCGGCTAAAGTCTATGACGCTAAAGCTGGTTCTCTCACGAACAAAACAGCAATCATTGAAACTGATCGTCCTGCGTTACTAAAACCTATTCCACAGCCGCAGATATCTCCTAAAAGATAAGTAGACTGCTAAAGGCGATTGTTTATGTTTATTGGAACGCGTTCAGTTCATGGTTATCAAGTAGATATTGATGACAAACTTGCAATAACTGACTTCAAAAAAATTGCTGAAATTAATCGCGATATAGGTGCAGTCGAGTTTCGATTAGATAAAGTTTTTTATCATGAAGAGCTTTATAAGGCATATCCCGAGTTGCAATATATTCCTGTTCATATTGAAAAAACATCTGCAAGCATGACTGCAATAGAAGGTGGCTGGTCATCCCGTCTTCATCGTATCAACATTAGTTATGGGCATTTTGAAGAGCTATTTAGTGACAACCATGAGATGAGTCAAAAAATTTCTGGGGTCATTCTCCACGAGCTTCAACATGTGATTCAGCAGATAGAAGGACTGCCTGCCGGATCCAGTCCTGTACATTGGATAAATGCTGTAGAAAAAATTACCAAAGATAGTCCAGAAAAACTTCAGCACCTAGTTGGTATTGACGGGATGGTCGAAAATAGTTTATTGGACGATTCTGCATTCAAAAAAATATCTGCTAGCGCTGCCTTCCTTGAAGATGCAAAAAATAGTTTTAAAGAAGCCGAAGCATCGGGCCTCTTTGATGGCATTAGTGATGCTGTGAACTATTATGGTGAAGCAATAGGGGAGGCTGTTTTACAATCTCAGCGTATTGAGCGTGCAATAAATTACGTTGCATATGCACTTTATTTGCAAGATCCTGGTGAAATTCAAGCCAGAAATGTTGCAAGTAAGTATAGGGGTAATCAAGCGGATCCAAGCCCAGTAATAAAAGTGCGCGAATTGGTAGGCGCACCTTCAATAGAAAAAACATTTCACGACAGAGTGTCTAATGTTAGGTTCGCTTTAACAAGAGTCATGCATCAAGCCTCTCAGATTCCTTCTGCAGCAATGAAAGTGGTGGTCAGTTCTGCTAAAGAGGCTATAGATTTAGTTCGCAAATATAGTCAATCAAGTAAAGAAAAAAGACAAACAACCTCGCCTGCAGAAGTTGCCATCATTGCAGTTGCTGAGGCTAAAGGAGCTGGACCAAAGGTGCAGGCGATGATCAAGCAGAAGATGGCCGTTGCGATTAGTCAGTTAGCAGCCAGAGGCGTTGAAATACCTACAGTTAAAGTCTATGACGCTAAAGCTGATTCTCTCACCAACAAAACAGTAATCATCAAAACTGATCGTCCTGCATTACTAAAACCTATTCCACAACCGCAGATTGCACCTAGAAGATAATGAATCTAGCTGGCCGTATTACTTTTAGAACGGAATTAAAAGATGATTGGGTGCAATACTGTTTGAATAACGGGATTAGCCCCAGTGAAGCTTTACGTCAATTGATCAATAAGATTTTAACGAACGGCACCAGCCTTGATCAAATGCTGAATATTCCTAAAGGTATTTTACCCAAGCCAGAAAATAGCACACAAAAAAACCGTATCGAGATTCGCCTTACTGCTACAGAGCATGAAAAGGTTTTGCAGCACGCAAAAAACAGCGGGTTTACACCGGCAAAATGGCTGGTTACATTGGTGCGTTATCAATTTATCAGGCACACACCATTGACTGTTTTAGAGCTGGATAAATTCGATGAGCGTTTGTACCAGGTCAGAATGATCGGCCAGAACTTAAATCAGATGCTGCGCGCATTGAATAACCATGAGTTAAACCCGTCACAAATGGATATTCTGCCCATGCTGCAGCTGCTAATCAAAAACCTCGATGATGAAAAACAAGCGCTAACTATAATCTCCAGCAACAATTTAGATCGCTGGTAATCATGACCAGACCGAAAGTCTTCATTGATGGTTTTTTGCTCAACTGGGGTGATTCTTTATTTTATCCGCCAGTACGTCGTATTAAAAATAATTCACCTAAACTTTCTGGTTGGGCAGTAGCCCTTATCCCTAATAAATCCACTCAGATTCGCGCCCAAATCAAACGTACTGCAAGAAAAGCCCCTGAAGTCATGGTGAAGATCACCAGTAAGCTGAATGCAGGTAAAGGCATGGTTGCGATCGGTAAACATTTGGATTACATCTCCCGTAATGGCAAGATTGAATTAGAGGATCAGGAAGGTAGGGTACTTAATGGACATGCTGATGTAAACGACATTAAAGATGACTGGGGCGACAATATCCCAGAAGTATCGAAGCGCCGAGAATCAATTAACGTCATTTTTTCGATGGCAAAAGGTGCACCTGCAGACGAAGTTAAAAATGCTGTGCGTGAATACTTGAAAGAAGAGTTTGGCGGTAAGCATGAGTATGTTTTTGCCTTGCATACTGATACCGATAATCCACATGTGCACGTCTGTATCAAGATGGCACCAATACATAAAAAGAATAAACGTCTCAATCCGCGTAAAAATGACTTGCAACGTTGGCGTGAAGGTTTTGCAGAGAATTTGCGTAAGCTTGGTATTGACGCCAATGCCACCCCTCGTAAAACGCGCGGCGTGACACAGCAGACCTTGCATCAATACCAGGTGCATCAGTCTGTCAGGAATAAATCACCGGTTCCTCGTCGAGCTGCAATACCAAGTATTCAAAATCATTCTAAGGAAATCAATGCCTGGGCAAATATCGCTCATGCGTTAGCCAATTCTGAAGACAGAAATGATCGAGCTTTGGCCAAAGATGTCGTAGATTTTGTGGCGAGCCAACCAATTCAACAGCAATCTAAACCTCAAAGTTCACAAAAAGATCAAAGTATCTTAACCAAAACCGCAGGAAATCTCTCCCCAACAGTAAATTATCTGGAAATCAAAAATGAGCAATCAGAAATCACGACCTATCGAGCCGCTATATACCAGTCCAGTTTTAAAAACAATGAGCAGTCAGCATCGGCCAAGCCCATCAACAGCGTGCGAAACTTGTCCAGCCTCCGTATGGTTCAGAACGAACGAAGTTCTAAAATGCTTTTGCTCAAGAATGCACCTCATTACATGGGAGCAGGGCGAACCGCCGATACTTCAGTGCGACGGGCGGGAACTGGCGATTCTAGCGTTAATGATGGAGCAGTCCAAATAAAAATTCCACGCACCTGATCGTGTTTGATAATTATTAGGACATTGTGATGACCAATCAACCAATACAGCTAGTAAGTAGTATCGGCAAGGCCGAGCAGACATCAACCAGAACAGGTAATTTTTTAAGAAAAATTCAAATGCCCAAGCTGGTGTTAGCGAATGGCTGTATTGAAGCGTTAAAGTGGCTGGCACTGGTATTAATGACCATTGATCATATTAACAAGTTTCTTTTTGAGGGGCAGATACCTTACATGTTTGAAGTGGGGCGGTTGGCCATGCCTATATTTGGATTTGTACTGGCCTATAATTTAGCCAGATCGGAGGCGATGCTTAATGGCGTGCATTTGAGGGCGATGCAGAGGTTGTTCGTTTTTGGATTGCTGGCGTCCCCGTTTTTTATTCCCATGGCTGGATGGTGGCCAATCAACATCATATTCATGTTGTTGATTGTCACTTACATAATCTATCTGTTAGAAACAGGATCCCAATCAAATATCTGGTTGTGCATTATTGTTTTTATTGCGGGGGGTATCTTCGTAGAGTTTTTCTGGTTCGCCCTGGCATATTGTCTAGCTGCATGGTGGTATTGTAAATCACCCAACATTGCCAGTGGGTTGGTCTGGCTGATCGTTACGGCCTTGCTTTCAGCCGTGAACCACAATGCTTGGGCGCTTGCAGCACTTCCTGTTATTTTCTTATTCTCTTATATCAAGATTGAAATGCCACGCCTGCGCTATATTTTTTACGCGTATTACCCGGCGCATCTAGCACTGCTGCTGGCAATTAGTTCTTTTATATCATTTAAACACTAACTTTTCGTTAAATATCCATTTGTGATGTTGATACAGAAAAATTTAAGCAATTTTTGTCGTGTTGCAGAGCCATGAAAATATCGTTACGCACAAAAACACACCCACAGCAGGCGATAGCGTACATGGTGATACTTACCCATTACCATGTGCAAAATAATCGCTGTAATTAAGGATTTATAGATGAATAAAACACACAATATTGAAAATACTGGCCCAGACATGAATAGCTTTGACATTGCCAGGACTGGCAGTGAAGTAAACGAGCTGGAAGTGCCTTTAAACGAGCTTGTAAAAGATTATCCAGGCATTGACGTAGATGAAGAGAAAAATCATGGCGAGTAATGACTATCGGCAGGATTTGACTGACCGGATTATCGATGAGCTTGAAGCCGGCACCGCACCATGGCAAAAACCTTGGGATGGATCTGCCGGCAGCTTCTTTCCCATAAACGCTACCACAGACAAAGCTTACAGAGGTGGTAATGCCTTGTGGCTAATGTCACAAGGTTATGAAGATCCCAGATGGTGCACATTCAACCAAGCAAATGAACATGGCTGGAAAATACGTAAAGGCGAAAAAGCCACTTGGGTTGAATATTGGAAGTGGCCAGATAAAGATAAAGTAAAAGAAACAGGCGAGATTGACGCGGATGGCTCCGAGGCTAAAACGCGACCATCTGTTTTTTACGCAAAAGTTTTTAATCTAGGTCAGATGAATAACGTTCCTGATCTGGTGCGAAGCGCACCAACATGGGATGCTTTAGCACTTGCTGAAAATGCGCTCATTAAATCACAGGCTCGTATCTACCATGATCAGCAGAATAGGGCATTTTATTCTCCTGTGCGTGATGATATCCACTTGCCGCCAAAAACAGCATTCTCTGATGCGTCTAAGTATTACGCGACAGCGTTGCATGAGCTAGGTCATTGGACCGGCCATGAATCTAGGTTAAATCGTGAGATGGGCGGCGGTGTTGGTTCGCCAGAGTATGCAAAAGAGGAATTGCGAGCTGAGTTGGCCAGCTTATTTCTATCTGATCGCCTAGGCATTCCATTTGATTTTGAACAGCATGCTTCTTATGTTGGTAGTTGGGTTAAAGCTCTGAAGGATGACAAGCACGAAATATTTAAAGCTGCACGTGATGCTGAAAACATCGTAACACATGTAATGGATCTGGCTATTAAAAAAACAGTAGCAGTTGAAAAGGTCGATCTGAGTGGTGATAGGCTCGTCAAAAGCCAGCTTGACTTGCACGCACAACGCCCTAAACACCTTGAGGCTAATGAGCACGAAGCTACTGCGGCAGCTTACCTGGCAAACAAGGTAAAAAATCATGGGTTATCTAATAACAATGCAGCACTTATCCAAGCTAAAACCGCCAAAGCGCTTAATCGGCTGAAAGAGTTAGGCGTTGAGTTGCCAAAAATTACAACCATAATCGAAGCGCCCGGTAAACAAAAAAATCATAAAAAACGGTAACGCGCGCAACTTCTAATTGAATCAAAAAAATCAAAAGGGTTAATAATATGACTACTAACAATATAGCGACACAATCAAGCGGCGATAAAATAGCTGATGAATTTTATCATATCAAAAATATGAAAAAATATGACGATCAATTTAAATCTTGCGTCTTAAAACACATTAATAACGTACTCGATAAAGAGGAATGGAAAAGATTGCGCGAAATAGCAAGGATATCCAGATCTCTGGAACGTTCTTTAATTTGTAATACGAAAGCTACACCTGAAATATTAGTGAATGATGCTTTAGTTCATGATGGATTGTACTTAAAAGATATTCCATTTGAAAAAATAGAAATTGACAAAATAAATGAACACCCTGTTTACTATTTCGAAGGCGAAGGCATTTATGTATGGGCCAATGGTGCAGAAACTTACGGCATCCACAGTATTTGGCTTACGCATCCAGCTTACCCTCCAAACTGGTGAGCAGCCAGCTCGGAGGCTGGCAATTAGGCAATTTACGTTAACTTTATGATTAGTTCACAGCATCTTTAAGTGCTTTACCAGCCTTGAAACTAGGCACTTTACGCGCAGCTATCTTAAGCTCAGCCCCTGTACGTGGATTGCGGCCAAGGCGAGCGGCTCGTTCTGTTACAGCAAATGTACCAAAACCAATCAATGTCACGGTGTCGCCACTCGTTAAAGCCCTCGTAATGCTGTCAGTAATTCCATTGATTGCTTTGCTAGCAGTGGTTTTGCTAACTCCAGCATTAATAGCAACTTGTTCGATAAGTTCTTGCTTGTTCATAAATGTCTCCCTTTACTTGGTTGATGTAGATAATATACTAAATACGTTTGATGATTGTACATACAAAATGCTACAAACACCTCATTTGGAATGCGGTTGTTACGCACTCACTAGTTAAGTTCAGATTAAGTAATCGATCGAAGAGTAGGTACAACATTAAAACCAATTGGTTTACACGTGTGGTTTATACCAAGAGTTTCTTGTGCAGCATAGGCAAGCAATCTAATACCAAACATATCCGATGCTTTAGAAATTTCATTAAATTTCAGATTTCGAATTTTTATTCCCCTCATGTCACCGTTGCGATGAGGGTCTTGTTTACATAACTCAGGAGAATCGTTAACTGAATGTACGCGGCAGACCAATGGGCGAACTTTATAGATTGAACATCTATCGTTTACGAGGAAAGCGCATGGTATGCGGTCAATGGTAATTTGTTTTTCAAATTGAAGAATGTCATGTTCATTCAATATACGGCCATTTGGCGTATTGGAATCAAAATATTTTAACCAATAAATTAAGTTGTTTTTGACAGTAGCCTTATCTTCTATGGGCATATCATCGATGATGAATTTTTCAATGTATGCTCCTTCGTAATTATGCACCCTGATATTCTGGTGGCAGCAAAATGAACAGCTTTCAGCGCAGACCTTTGACACTGACTTCATACTAACGTCAGTGTCAAAGTAAATCCGCTTAATTTCTCGGCTAATAGCAGGTGAGTAGGTTTTCATTTTTATTTCCGATGTTTTATATTAGGCATTTAAGCATTTTTTTAGTGCCCATATAATGGGTCGAGCTTCCATCAGCTGGATTTTATTTACTAAATTTTTGCATGCATAATCTCGCTGTTCCAGATCAGACAGTGCACGTTGTTTGGATAGCAAAACATCTGCTAGATAATCCAGTAAGTGATGTTCTGTGATATTTTCTTTCCAGTTTTCTACTGTAGTTAGTTCACTTGTTTTTATTGGTAATGATTTTCCGCTACGCTTGTTGTCTATGTATTCAAATTTCAGATTAAATTGCTCATAAAATCTGTTACGACGTATCTTGTTGTCTGGAGTGGCTTGCTCTGGAAGAAGTTCTATAGTGCCAACAATTGCTTCTGGCCATTGTTGTACCCACTGCACTATTTCGTTCATAAGATAAGTACCTATTCTTTGCCCTTCTAAATTTGGCAGGTCAAGTGTAACAAAGCCACTTGTAAGTGAAGCAGCGGTTAAAGACACTAGGTTAAACCCCTTAGAATAGCATCCTGTAAACTCCCCCTTACCCTCGAAAGAATTGCTGACGAAAGGGAAAATTTGTCTGTAGGACAAGCATATACTCGCCTTACCAACTTCACCATTTTGATAAGTTTCATAGGT
Source organism: uncultured Pseudomonadota bacterium (assembly GCA_903846555.1). GTDB lineage: Bacteria > Pseudomonadota > Gammaproteobacteria > Burkholderiales > Methylophilaceae > Methylotenera. The sequence goes on along the minus strand of CAINBI010000131.1, from coordinate 839 downwards.
TTCTGTGCGCTCTACAATGAGCCATGCAATCGGTTTCTCTGCTGGCAGTTTTTTATCTCTTATTTCCAGAACAAGAATTTTAGGTTTTATTGTTTTGCCTTGACGAGCATTACTTTCTAAAGAAGACAGCATTTCTTACCCTTGTATTTAGTATGGTTATTATAGCCTTGCTAGCTTTCTAACAGTCAATCTTCATAAGTACTAAAATACCATTTTACAATTTGTCTGACAAATTACGGCGACTAGCCTATCCTGCAATAGGTGGGTAATTTTGCACGTGTAAAATAATTCAGTACATTTTGTTAAAGTCAGCATCAAAGCTTCAATAAAAACTAATTTTTTTAAGCAGCTTTTAAAAGGAATGCTCAAATTGAGTCGTCGCGGCTAGAAACAAAATCCATTTCACATTCCAGGCAATGCAGTCTAAGATTTTGTTTGCCCCACACATTATTTCCACATGTGCATGTATATTTTGTTTTTGAAGTATCTTGCACCTTGAGTGTCAGTGGCTCAAAGTCAATAGTGCTAACCAAAGGCATATTAAGTAGGTCTAACGCACTTTCGTTGCCAGCATTACGTTCCGCGTTCGGCTCTGCATCTAAGTTAATTGGTTCGTGTTCGCGAAAATATCAGGACAAACGATAGTGCGGCAGGGGATTAAAGCCTAGCGGCGAAAAGGGGGTGCGTTCGGGTGGGGCATGGTGTGGGAGAGCAATAAAGTCTCATACTAAGTATTAAAGTTTCATACTGACTTTTAAATCACAAGTAAAATCAATCAGTTAGCTATTTATAGTTTCGCTGAATGCCATTTTAATATGATACTTTAATAATTTTAACCT
>CAINBI010000130.1 GCA_903846555.1 uncultured Pseudomonadota bacterium | reverse complement strand
TCTCGCCGAGTACCAGTATCGCTTTAATCGGAGGAGTAATTTGAAGATCATTCTGCCGCGTCTTTTGCGCGCCGCCGCTGTTACATCTAAGCGGACCGAAGCATGGTTGCGCTTGCCTGAATATCAGTGCTAATCAAGAAGTGATATGTCATTTTTGCAGGCCACTAATCCTACACACATGTATTTAGTGGGTTACCAATATTTATTTAGCTCAAAAGAATTAGCGCTTGGAATGACGGCTTTATTTGTCGTTATTTCACAAGTTAAAATTAATATGACCAATGCTTATGCCGGTTCGTTGGCATGGTCTAATTTTTTTGCTCGATTAACACACAGCCATCCAGGGCGAGTAGTTTGGGTAGTTTTTAATGCGAGTATCGCAATCATATTAATGGAATTAGATGTATTTAAAGCCATAGAGCAGGTATTGGCTTTATATTCAAACATCGCCATTGCTTGGATAGCCGCCGTGGTGGCCGATTTAGTTATCAATAAGCCGCTGGGTTTAAGCCCTAAAGGTATAGAGTTTAGGCGCGCCTACCTTTACGACATTAACCCTGTGGGCGTGGGTGCAATGTTGCTGGCTTCGGTGTTGTCTATCACGGCATTTTCTGGCGTTTTTGGCGTTGTGCCTCAAGCATTTTCTGCGTTCATCGCATTATTTGTCGCCTTGCTTGCTTCGCCGATTATTGCCTGGCTAACCAAGGGTAAATACTATATTGCGCGCAAACCCATTATATTTAGCCCTGCGACTCGCATTGCTAAATGCACGGTTTGTGAGCGCGAGTATGAAACGCCAGATATGGCGCATTGCCCAGCGTATCAGGGCTATATTTGCTCGCTATGTTGCTGTTTAGATGCGCGCTGTAATGATATTTGTAAGCCCGAAGCCAAATTTTCTGCGCAATGGGAAGCTGCCCTAAAAAAACTTTTGCCTAAATCGTTGTGGATTTATTTGAATGCCGGTTTAAGTGCTTATTTATTACTCATGAGCATTATCTTAAGCTTTTTAGGTGCCTTACTTTGGTTAATTTATTACCATGAAAGCCAAGTGCTGGCGCAAACTGCAGCCGTTTTATTGCCGCAATTACGTTCTGGTTACCTGAAGATATTTTCTGCACTGGTGTTTGCCAGCGCCATTATTGCTTGGTGGCTAGTGTTGACTGGTCAAAGCCGGCGTGTAGCGCAAGAGGAATCAAATCGTCAAACCAGTTTATTACAACGTGAAATTACGCTACACCAAAAAACCGATTCAGAGCTTCAACTTGCGCGTCAGTTGGCAGATCAAGCGAATCAAGCTAAAAGCCGTTACATTATCGGTATTAGTCATGAACTACGTACGCCACTCAACAGCATTTTAGGTTACGCACAATTATTAGATAACGATACGTCGATTCCAGACAGTCGTCTGCAAGCGATACGCGTTATTCGCCGTAGTGGCGAACATTTGTTATCGCTCATTGAAGGCACGCTGGATATTGCTCGCATTGAAGGCGGGAAGCTCACTTTCGATATTAAACTCTTAAGATTTCCAGAATTTATTAAGCAAATTGTCAGTATGTTTGAATTGCAAGCGCGCAATAAAGGCATTAGCTTTGCCTATCAAGTGACTAACGAACTGCCAAAAATGGTGCGTGCCGACCAAAAACGCTTAAGCCAAATACTGATTAATATTTTAGGTAATGCGGTTAAGTTTACACAACACGGCGGTGTGGTTTTCCGCGTGCAATACGCCCGTGAAATAGTGCAAATTGAGATTGAAGATACTGGCCCCGGCATACATGCTGATGAAATTGATACGATATTTGAGCCATTCGCAAGAGGTAGCGCCGCAGCCAACGATAGAATAGGTGGCACTGGTTTAGGCCTGACTATCAGCCAGTTATTGACACAATTAATGGGTGGCGAAATCAGTGTAAGCAGCGTGGTGGGGACAGGTACGCTATTTAAAATTAAATTATTTTTACCGCAAATACATCAAACTCAAGAAATTGAAGCGGTGTTAGCCGCTCAGCGTATTGGATATATAGGCGCAAGGAAAAAAATATTAGTCGTTGATAATGAGTACGTTGATAGAGAAATGTTAGTGAATTTTTTGCAACCGCTAGGCTTTGAAATGGCCGAGGCCAGTAATGGGCTGGAATGTCTTGAGCAACATATAGCATTCAATCCTGACCTTATTTTAATGGATCTTGCGATGCCTAGAATGGATGGCTGGGAAGCTAGTTATGTTATTCGTAAAGTACGGCAATCTGAGGTGCCGATAGGCATAGTCTCGGCCAATGCCTTTGACAAAGGTTTAGAAAATACCGCTGGTATAAGTGCAGAAGACTTTATATTAAAGCCTGTAGACTTATCTGAGTTGTTAGATTGGCTAGGTAAGCAGCTTAATTTAGAGTGGATTACCGTGTCAGAAAATCATGTGATGCCCGTTGATGAATTGAGTATTGCCCCAGTCATTATTGGACCGCCCAAAATTTATTTAGATGAATTGCTATCGTTAATAAAAATGGGCTATGTGCGTGGGATTTCCAAAAAAATAGATGAAATAGAAAGTTTAGATGCTCAATATAAAGTATTTGCCATGACGATGCGAAAATTTACCCAGCAGTTTCAATTAGCCGCAATGAAGCGATTTGTGGAAGAGATTAATGTTGATGAATAACCTGAATGCAAACAGGGAATACAGTTCTATTGTACTCATTGTCGATGACGTGCCAGACAACCTCGCGGTGCTACATGACGCTTTGGATGAATCAGGTTTCACGGTATTGGTTGCGAATAATGGCGAAGCAGCCTTGGTCGCGGCCTTAGAAGCGCAGCCCGGCATTATATTGCTCGATGCCATCATGCCCAGCATGGATGGCTTTGAGGTATGTAGAAAATTAAAAGCCGATATCAATACTCGGCATATCCCAGTTATTTTTATGACTGGGCTTACTGAATCTGAGCATGTAGTTGCGGCTTTTCAAGCGGGTGGTACTGACTATATTTCCAAACCTATACGCGCCATAGAAGTGCTGGCAAGAATTGACGCACACATGCAGACCTCGCGTTTAATGAACCAGGCACGGGGTGCGCTAGATGCTTTTGGCCAAGCGGCAATCGCGATTACCCCCAGCAATGGCAAGATAGTGTGGCAAACGCCGCTAGCCAGGCAATGGATGCAGCGCTATTTTCCTGAACATTTTTTTGATAATCAATCAAGAACACCGCCTCAAGTGCTCCGTTGGATAGAAAAAGTTTCGGCCGCCAAAAATGCGCAAAACGACATTCCACCGTTAACTATCGTGCTGGCAAGAGGCCGCTTAAATTTCATCCCAGCCGATTTAAACGATAGCGAGCAATGGGTAATATTGTTGCGAGAAGAATCAGATGCAGCGCAGATTGAAGCATTGATGACAATATTCAACTTAACTGTGCGCGAGTCCGAGGTTTTGTACTGGGCGACTAAAGGTAAAACCAGTCGTGATATTGGCGACATACTCGGCACTAGTCCGCGTACGGTGAATAAACATCTTGAGCATGTATTTGTTAAATTAGGCGTAGAAACAAGAACGGCTGCGGCTGCTTTAGCCGCTAGTAAAATTCGCACTATTAAATAGTACGAGTAAATTGCATCGTTGCTAACAATACATTAATTAACACCATGATTTTAAAAAGAGAACTCACACGTTACTCACAAAAAAATCGCAGCGTTGAGGCTAAAAAGGCTGGACGGAATCAGATTAGGTCTTATGGCGAGAATGGATATATTTCCATTTTGGGTTTTATCCGTCATTTAGTGAAATTAAGCGAAGGTCGGCTAAGGGGATCTTGCCGCCTTTTAGTTAAATTTGGTGAACGTCTCTAATTGGTCGATTTTTATCACATAGCTAACCATTTTTTCACGCCATAAAGCGGACCATTGGAAATGGTCATCAACATGATTAAATAAATTTTCAATCCAGTTGTTATCTTTTAAATCAACTACTGAATACGGACACCCCATTTTATCAATCATTGGCCTGACTTCACTCAAAATTACGTAAGCCGGCCACGTTAGTAATCACGATTTCTTTACCATTCACTTCAATCAGCCCTGCATTGTTCAGCCTTAGCATCACGCGTGAGAAGGTTTCTGGCGTAATGTTGAGCATAGAAGCAATGGTCAGTTTGTTGGCGGGTAATTGCACGCGCACTGGGTTGGGTGATTCTGTGCTAATTTGCAGCAGGTATCCAATTAAGCGCTGCGTGCTGTTTTGCAATGAAATGGATTCAATATCGTTGATCAACTGGCGATTGCGCGCAGAAATACCTGCCAGCATGCGCCTAACCACCGTCACATCATTATCTAGAATATCAAAAATAGCATCTCGAATAATCAGTAGCACTTTCGAATCCAGCGTAGCTTGCGCGTAGATTGGGAAAGATCGCTCTAGAAACAGCACCGCTTCGCCAAAGCTTTGACCAGGCTGAATAAGGCCGATCACTTTTTCGTCACCTTGCGGTGAGATTACCCCTAACTTTATCTGCCCCTCCAATAATAGGTAAAAGCCATGCGCTCTATCGCCTCGGTTAAATAGTGTAGTGCCGCGCGGCGCATCCAGCATTCTGGTGCCAGCCGCTAGCTGCTCAATTTGGGCGGGCTGGAGTTCTGAGAACATGTAAAACTCGGACAACCGACTGGCAATATGTGTTTTATCCATTACTGCTCCTTAGTAGGCTTTATAAAAACTGCATTATAAAACGTGCGCCATAAAATGGTATTGTCTATCAAATCACTCAAGTTTAAAACCTTGATGTGCATCAAGAATTATCAATGCACCGTCTGCTATTGTGACCATTGATTTTTTTCACTCTTAATGCAGGGGAGCAATGTTATGAGCGCAACTTTTACCAAGTCAATGGCGCGAAATGTTTTTTATGGTGGGGGAGTTTTTTTCTTCCTGCTATTTCTCGCGCTGACTTTCGACACCATGAAGGTGTTACCCACACGCGATAATAGCCAAAACATTACGCCTGCTGTTGCACACGGCAAAAAAATATGGGAAACGAACAATTGTATCGGCTGCCATACGTTATTGGGTGAAGGCGCTTATTTTGCTCCTGAACTAGGCAATGTATACAAGCGTCGTGGACCAGATTTTATTAAAGCATGGATCAAAGGCCAACCTACTGGCATGCCTGGCCGTCGTCAAATGCCGCAATTCAATTTAAGTGATGCCGATATTGATGATGTCATCGCGTTTCTAAAATACGCGTCTGAAATCAACACCAATAAATGGCCGCCCAATATTGAAGGCTAAGCCGTCATTATCAATTAGGAGATATCGATTATGAAATACCAGTCTCAGGCAGTGGCTAAGCTTTACTTTATCGCCGCGATAGGCCTTTTCCTAGGTCAGATTCTGTTTGGTCTGATTATGGGTTTACAGTACGTGGTTGGGGATTTTCTGTTCCCCGCCATCCCTTTTAACGTTGCCCGCATGGTGCATACCAACTTGTTAATTGTTTGGTTGCTGTTTGGTTTTATGGGCGCCTCGTATTTTTTGATTCCAGAAGAATCAGAAACCGAGTTATTTAGTCCTAAGCTGGCCATCATTACCTTTTGGGTGTTTTTGGCAGCCGGTGCGATTACCGTGCTCGGCTATTTGCTTGTGCCTTATGCATCGTTGGCTAAATGGACTGGCAATGATTTGCTCAATACGATGGGGCGCGAGTTCCTAGAGCAGCCGTTACCAACCAAAGTAGGTATTGTGTTAGTGGCGTTATCTTGGCTATTTAATATCACCATGACCATGCTTAAAGGTCGCAAAACAGCCATTAGTTTAGTGTTAACGCTAGGCATGCTAGGTTTAGCGGTATTCTTTCTATTTTCGTTCTACAACCCGGTTAACTTAGTAAAAGATAAATTTTACTGGTGGTGGGTAGTGCATCTTTGGGTAGAAGGCGTGTGGGAATTGATACTTGGTGCGATGCTGGCTTTTGTGTTGATTAAAGTGACTGGTGTAGACCGTGAAGTGGTAGAAAAGTGGTTGTATGTGATTATTACCATGACTTTAGTCACGGGCATTATCGGTACTGGCCACCACTACTATTGGATAGGCACACCAGCGTATTGGCAATGGTGGGGTTCAGTGTTCTCTGCGCTAGAGCCAATTCCGTTCTTTATGATGACCGTGTTTGCTTTCAATATGGTGAATAAACGCCGCCGCGAGCATCCGAACAAAGCAGCCGTACTTTGGGCACTTGGCACTAGCGTAATGGCTTTCCTTGGTGCTGGCGTGTGGGGTTTCTTGCATACACTTGCGCCAGTTAACTACTACGCACATGGTACGCAACTCACCGCTGCACATGGTCACTTAGCATTTTATGGGGCTTATGCTTTAGTGGTACTCACCATGATTTCTTATGCGATGCCGATTATTCGTGGTCGTGCGGCTAATCCTGAAAGAGCGCAAATTATGGAAATGTGGTCGTTCTGGTTGATGACGGTTTCTATTTTCTTCATTACCTTGTTCTTAACTGGTGCGGGCATCGTGCAAATTTGGTTGCAACGTATCTCTGCCACGCCGATGAGTTTTATGGCGGTGCAAGATCAAATCGCCATTTTCTACTGGGCTCGTGAAGCTGCCGGCCTTGTGTTCTTAATAGGTTTACTGCTTTATATCACCAGCTTTTTTGTTAAAGGTGAAAGCCGCGCGTTTGAGTAATTGCATCAAATGTTAATAGGAAGAGGGGCTACGGCTCCTCTTTTTTATTTTTTATTTTTCTGCTTGAGCTGTATCAATGACTAAAATGCAGCTACAGCGCATGATTAGCCGCATCACTTGTTCAATATTATAAAAACTTACCGATTGGAATAGCACATTGGACGCTGCAAGTGTGTGCCTAAATAACGTCAACTTAAATAATGAAAATTCAAATAGTGCAAATTTTAACTTAGCAGAATTGCCGACTGCTCAAGCAATGAGCGGTCAACAAGATCTGCCTGGGGATTTTGCCATCTGGATTTTCATCTTTGCTGAAATGCTGGTATTTGGCGTACTGTTCGTCGCCTATGCTTTTACTCGCGCTCACAACGTAGCACTGTTTAACGCTTCACAGCTGACTTTAAGCCTCACTTCTGGCACGATCAACACGCTGGTGCTTATTACCAGTAGTTACTTGGTGGTGCGCGGAGTGGCGGCGATTAAGCAGGACTTGTCCAAACAATGCGCTTATTGGCTGACTGGCGCATTATTGCTAGGTGGTGTGTTTATCTGCATTAAAGTGCTGGAGTTTCACGCCAAATTTGCGGCTGACATCACCATGAGTACCAATGCCTTTTACATGTTTTACCTATCACTGACGTTTTTCCATTTTATGCATGTGCTGATGGGCATGGTGATTTTGGCCTGCATTATTATTAAAGCATGGCGTGGCGGCTACAGCACACAAAGTCATACTGGCATAGAAACAGGGGCTTCATTTTGGCACATGGTCGACTTTCTGTGGATCATTCTGTTCCCACTGGTTTACGTCATTCGCTAGGATTATGATGCATAACGCTAGACCACAATCAACCCGATTATCCACCATTATTTGGTTGATTTTACTTGCGCTTACCATTGCGACATTCAGCATAGGCGAAGCGGGTATGTCTGGTAAAAACACCATGCTAATGCTACTTGCCATTACCATGATAAAAAGCCAAATGGTGGCTAATTACTTGATGGCTTTGCGGCAGACTAAAATGATTTGGCGCATCATCATGCTGGCCTATTTTGTCATTGTTGGTGGTTTAATTGCACTGGCTTATTTAATGGGCTTATCTTAACGAAGCGCGCTAAGGTAAGCTTTAATTCCTCAAACTGAATAGCACTCACTTAAAAGCAATACTGGAAACATCATGGAAAACTTACCTTTTTACCAAGCGCACGGCAGCGAAATTGAACTGTTTGAGCGCGCGTGGCGCAACCGCCTACCTTTGCTAATTAAAGGCCCAACTGGCTGTGGCAAAACCCGCTTTGTGGCGCATATGGCAGCCAAGCTCAAACTACCACTTTATACTGTTGCCTGCCACGACGACTTAACCGCTGCGGACCTAGTGGGTCGCCATTTAATTGTTGATGGCCAAACCGTGTGGAGCGATGGCCCGCTAACCCGCGCTGTGCGTGAAGGCGGTATTTGCTATTTGGATGAAGTGGTTGAAGCACGCAAAGATACTACCGTGGTCTTGCACCCGCTAGCCGATGACCGCCGCATTTTGCCTATAGATCGTACTGGCGAACTGCTAGCCGCTCCACCCTCTTTCATGCTGGTCGTCTCCTATAACCCTGGCTATCAAAACTTTCTAAAAGGCATGAAACCATCCACCAGACAGCGCTTCATCTCACTGGCCTTTGACTTTCCGCCAGCGGCGCAGGAGGAAGCTATTTTGCTAGGTGAAACTGGCATAGATGAAATGACCGCTAAACGCCTAGTTTCAATCGCCAACGCATTCCGCGCATTGCGTGATCACGATTTAGAGGAAGTCGCCAGCACTCGCTTGCTGGTATATGCCGCCACCTTAATTAAAGATGGCTGCGACCCAATACTGGCGTGCCGCGCAGCCTTGGTGGAAACGCTAACAGATGACCCTGAAACGGCGGTGGCCTTGCGTGAGGTGATAGACGCGACTTTTGGCAGATAATGTCAAATTTTATATTGAGTAAACTGTAATATGGAAGAATACGTCGGAGAGTTGTGGCATAAGCTGGTGACGCATGTAGCGGATAAGCAACATGTAGAAGCCGCTGTCAGTTTGGATGAAATCAGCAAAACGGCGGCAATTTTTTTTCGTGCATTAGGCGGTGATGCGGGCTTAAATTTATCGGCGGCACCTGCCACACGCCACGGTGCGCGGCGGCGTTGGATGCAGCGGCTTGCGACTAGTGGCGAGCGTGTTGAGTTATCTTGGCGAGATGGCGAGACGCTGCGTCTGCCTGAACGTATTGCTTTGTTTGCTGAGCGCAGCCTTAACCGAGATTTGTATTTATGGTTGGTGGCACTTTCTGCCGCTGATGTTGATGATAACCTGCCTTGGATAGTGCGTAATCAAACTGCCACGCGCATCACTCTTGAGCGTTTTCCTGGTTTAGCACGGCGTTACCAGCGCTTGGTTGAAGCTTTATTGCCTTTACGACCAGCGCCAGCAGACTTGCCGTTGACAGAAGCTGCACAGGAAAATGCCATCCGTCAGGCATTGCAGCAACCTGGCAGTGTTGCCACTTTGCCCCCATCAAAAACACCATTTCATCCAGTCTTTCTGTGGTCGCATCCTAGCCCGCCGCAGAATACTACAACTAAGGCAACGACGCACAATGGTGCGCCAGAAAGAGCGCAATCTGAGAATCCAGATGCGGCAAAAAGTCGCCGTAAACATTCGGCCGAGCGCACCGATATGCCCGATGGAAAAGATGGTTTTCTCATGATGTTTCGCGCTGAAAGTTTGTTTTCTTGGACGGAATACATCAATGTTAACCGCCCGCAAGATGAGGAAGATGATCTTGAAAGCGCAGCGCAGGCGGCTGAAGATATGGATAGTATGACGGTGGCGCGGGACAGCGAAACCAGCGCTGCCAAGTTGCGTTTTGACCTTGATCTGCCACCTACTGGCGAAGATGATGCTCCGCTAGGCGAAGGTATCTCTTTACCAGAATGGGATTACAAAAAACAGTTATTGCAAGCTGATTACTGCCGCCTTCAGGAAATGCAGTCACAACATACTGGAGCCTGCGAATTGCCTGCACAACTGCGCCGAACCGCAAAGCGCTTACGCAGCCAATTTCAAGCCTTGGCGCCAGCTAGAACGTGGCTCAAAGGCCAGCAAGAAGGCGAGGAGATCGACCTTGACGCTTGGGTGAGGCAAGAGGCAGATTTACTCAGCGGCACCCACCCTGATAATCGTGGCGTATACCGTACACAGCTTAATCAGCAACGTGACTTAGCCTGTTTGTTACTGGCAGATTTATCACTTTCTACCGATGCTTATGCTTCAGATAATGCGCGCGTGATTGATGTGATACGCGACAGTTTGTTTTTGTTTTCTGAGGCGCTTTCTGCCACGGGCGACCGTTTTGCGATGTATGGATTTTCTTCGCTCAAGCGTGGCAATGTGCGCTTTAACCATCTCAAAAGCTTTGATGAGCGCTACGATAGCCATGTGCGTGGACGTATTCAGGCCATCAAACCTGGCTACTACACACGCATGGGCGCAGCCATCCGACAAGCCACCTTATTATTGGCAGCTCAGCCGCAACGCCAGCGCCTGTTGCTACTGCTAACCGACGGCAAACCGAATGACCTAGACCGCTACGAGGGGCGCTACGGCATAGAAGATACGCGCATGGCGCTACATGAAGCGCGTCAGCAGGGCTTGCGGCCATTCTGTGTCACCATTGATATTGAAGCCAACGAATATTTACCACACCTGTTTGGCGCTAGCGGTTTTGCCGTGATACGAAAACCAGAAGACTTGCCTAAAGAACTACCGTTGTTATACGCACAAATGACCCGTTAACAAATGACCGACTCAAGTGCCTGCCTCAAGTGCCTG
>CAINBI010000129.1 GCA_903846555.1 uncultured Pseudomonadota bacterium | reverse complement strand
TGAGTTGCTCACACCGTCGGACGGCAGTGTGGCGCCCGAGGTTCAAGCGCGCTTGTGCGCTTTGTTATCGCGCGCTGCGGGCAGTACCGGAATGGCCGGAGGCCAGGCCATTGACCTCGCAAGCGTGGGTGGCGCCTTGAACGAAGATGCCTTGCGCCATATGCACCAGCTTAAAACCGGCGCCTTGCTTCGCTGCAGCGTCATGATGGGCACTGCCTGCGCGGGCGCCAGCGCATTGGTGATGGACGCCTTGGAGCGATACGCAAACGCGATAGGGCTTGCATTTCAGGTCGTCGATGACGTGCTTGACGTCACTGCAGACTCCGCAACGCTAGGCAAGACCGCTGGCAAAGACGCCGACCATGCCAAGCCGACTTACGTTTCCCTCATGGGTCTGGCCCGCAGCCGAGCCTATGCCGCCGAGTTGCTAGACCAAGCCCATGCGGCACTGGCCTTGGCCGGCCTGGCCGATACGAGCCCGCTGGGCGCACTGGCCGACATGGTGGTTCATCGAAGCCATTGAGCTTTTTACGATAATGCAGGTTCTTTGCACTTTCGGGCCGTTACTGTGCGGCGCTTCTACCTAGGTTTTTCCGCTCATGCCCAATTCATTCACGACCAAAGCACCGTTGCTGCCACAAATTCACTCGCCTCAGGATTTACGGCGTATGTCCCGAGGCGATATGCATGCTGTGGCCGATGAACTTCGGGCCTTTTTGCTAAAAAGCGTAGCTCAGACCGGCGGACATCTGAGTTCCAACTTGGGTACTGTCGAGTTGACGGTGGCCCTGCACTATGTGTTCGATACGCCCAAAGACTGCCTGGTGTGGGATGTGGGCCACCAAACCTACCCGCATAAAATTCTAACTGGTCGGCGTGAACAAATGCAATCGTTGCGCAAGCCTAAGGGCATTGCTGGGTTTCCGCGTCGCACTGAAAGTGAATACGATACCTTTGGTGCAGGACATTCCAGCACCTCTATATCAGCCGCGCTGGGCATGGCGGTAGCGGCACAAAAAGCTGGGCTTGAAAGACGTGCCGTGGCGATTATTGGCGATGGCGCTATGACGGCTGGCATGGCATTTGAAGCCTTAAACAATGCTGGCAATATGGATGCAAACTTGTTGGTGGTGTTAAACGACAACGACATGAGCATTTCAAACAATGTAGGTGCGCTGAATAATTACCTGACCAAATTGCTGTCTAGCCGCTTTTATAATAAAGTTAGATCATCAGGTAAAAAGGTGCTTTCTGCCGTGCCGCCCATGATGGAATTTGCCAAACGTGCGGAAGAACATGTCAAAGGCATGGTATTACCAGGGACTTTATTTGAAGAGTTCGGCTTTAATTATATCGGTCCGATTGATGGGCATGATTTAGATGCGCTAATTGATACGCTACATAATATTAAACAACTCAAAGGCCCGCAGTTTTTGCACATTGTGACGCAAAAAGGCAAAGGCTTTGAGCCCGCAGAAGATGACCCCAATAAGTTTCATGGCATAGGTAAGTTTGACCCATTTAACGGCGATGCGATTACCGCAGCATCTGCTCACGTTATTCCTAAAAAAACCTACACCCAAGTATTTAGTGATTGGTTAACAGATATGGCCGCGCTGGATGAACGCTTGATTGGCATTACGCCCGCCATGTGTGATGGCTCTGGTTTAAACGCCTTTGCCGAAAAACATCCAGACCGCTATTTTGATGTAGGCATTGCCGAGCAACATGCGCTGACTTTTGCTGCGGGCATGGCGTGCGATGGCTTAAAACCAGTAGTGGCAATCTACAGCACGTTTCTACAACGCGCTTACGACCAGTTAATACACGACATTGCCTTGCAAAACTTGCCGGTATTATTGGCAATTGACCGCGCAGGCCTAGTCGGCGCGGATGGTCCAACACATGCGGGCAGCTTTGATTTAAGTTACCTGCGATGCATTCCTAATGTGGTGATTATGGCGCCTAGTGACGAAAACGAGTGCCGGCAAATGCTCTATACTGGCTTTCAATATAATGGCGCTGCGGCGGTACGTTATCCGCGCGGCAGTGGCACAGGTGCGGTCATTGAACAAAAGATGCAAGCCATACCTATCGGCACCGCTGAAATTAAACGCCCGATGACTAACGCCCAAGCGACACAGAAAATCGCCATACTAAGCTTTGGCAGCATGCTTACAGCCTGTTTAGAAGCGGGTGAAAAATTAGATGCTACCGTTGTTAATATGCGTTTTGTTAAACCCCTAGACCAAGCACTTATTGAGAAGCTAGCCCAAGATCACACACTCATCGTCACTGTTGAAGAAAACTGCGTGATGGGCGGCGCAGGCTCAGCGGTAATGGAAGTATTGCAAGCCATACAAAATAAAACTAACCGCATAATTAAAACGCTATGCCTTGGTTTGCCCGATCAGTTTATCGAGCACGGCATACACGAAACCCTGCTAGCGGAATGCGGCCTAGATGCTGAAGGTATTATTCGCTCAATTGCGAAGGCAATAACCTAGTGATATACTCAACTATAGCTTAACCATCCATAAAGCCAGGCACTTGCCCAACGGAAAAAATAAATGACCCAACCTAACACGCTAAATACTATTGAAGACGTACAAAACACGGTTGATACCCGTCACCTTGCCATTGATAAAGTTGGCATCAAGGCTATACGCCACCCTATCATCGTAAAAGATAAATCAGGTGGCGAGCAACATACCGTTGCCATGTTTAATATGTATGTGCATTTGCCACAACAATTTAAAGGCACGCATATGTCGCGTTTTGTTGAAATTCTCAACATGAACGAACATGCCATTTCAATAGAGTCTTTTGAAACCATTTTGCGCCTAATGGTTAGCCGTTTAGAAGCAGAATCTGGCCATGTAGAAATGACTTTCCCTTACTTTGTCAACAAAGCTGCGCCTATTTCAGGGGTAAAAAGTCTGTTAGATTATGAAGTGACGTTTATTGGCGCGATCAGTCACGGTAAATTTGAAATTACCGTCAAAGTGCTAGTACCAGTCACTAGCCTTTGCCCATGTAGTAAAAAAATATCCAATTATGGAGCGCACAATCAACGCTCACATGTCACAGTAACCGCACTTATCAATGAATTCATCTGGATTGAAGACATTATCGACCTTGTTGAAAAACAAGCGTCATGTGAACTTTATGGCCTACTTAAACGCCCAGACGAAAAATTCGTCACTGAACGTGCGTATGATAATCCAAAATTCGTTGAAGACATGGTGCGTGATGTTGCCGCGCAGTTGAATGCAGAAAAACGTATTGTTGCGTATACGGTTGAAAGTGAGAACTTTGAGTCTATTCATAACCATTCAGCATATGCGCTGATTGAGAATGACAAACGCAATAAGTAAACGCCAAAACACGTAAGTTGCATGCAGTGAGTTAGCAAATCCGCGCTGAATGCTAATCAAGAGGCTTTTTTTTGCGAAGCATACCCAAAAATGAAAGGCGTTCTGATGTGCGCATACAAAGACGAGAGCGTGGCATTTAGCAACGGCGATATTGGGCGCATTTAATTAAAAATGAAGCGGATTTCCAAGCGCATGTGGATTATGTGCATATTAACCCTGTGAAGCATGGTTTGGTTACCCAAGTAAAAGATTGGCCTTATTCCACCTTTCATAAATTGGTTGTACAAGGAATTTATCCGCCAGATTGGCGGCGGTGGCATGGAATGTTATCTTATGAAGATTAAAACACTTACGGCGCACTGCTAGCGAGTGCGCCCTACGCGGGCTGATAAATTCCCTTACCGTCTGGCATTATTTCATTTCATTGGGTTGAGGCACTGTGCCGGGGCAAAGTTCATCGAGGTTGGGGAAAGTCAGGTCACGGCTGGGGCCATCCGGAGCTACTTTTTTACTTAATTCTCGTAAGCAAGCCGCTCGCTGTTTATCCATCTGTAAATTAAAGGTGGGATGTTTGGGGTTGTGCTGCGAATAAGCATCAGCTAATGTTCGTAGGCAAGAGTCATCACCCGCTTTTGCACCTTGCAAGTAATAACGGTAGGCAAGGTTGAGTTGTTCATTCGCCTTAAAATGCAATGCCAAGTGGAAGGGGGCTTGTTTATGGCCTTGTTCGGCGGCGCATTGCCAAAGTTTTACCCCATAGCTGCCGTAAATTTTGATTTCCCGTTGCTGGTTATATAAGGTCTGTCCCAGATAAAACTGGGCATCACGATCCCCCAGTTGCGCGGCTTTAATCATGTATTGCGCAGCTTTTTCCGGATTGGCATCAACACCTATGCCTTCCTGATAAACCAGCGACACGTCGGTGTAACCCTCTGGAATACCCAGTTTTTCAATTTGTTGAAACCAATACAATGCCAAGGCGTGATCTTCTGCAATGCCATCACCGAGATAATAACTCATTGCCAGATTGTGCATGGCCAGCCAATAGCCTTTGTCGGCAGCTTGTTGATAACGTTTGACAATGTCTTCCTGGGGTGTGAGTTTGGGGATGGCCTTGTCGTCCTTGGCGGCCTGGTCGAACAAGGCCACGGCTTCGGGATCGGCTGCCGGGTAGCGCTTGGGTTCGGCCTTGGGGCATGTTTGCAGGGTTTCTATCCAGTCATACATTGTTTTCTCCTTTGATTGGGGTGAATCACAGCCTGCCAGCACGCATAGGCATAACAGCAGACAAGCGATGTTCTTAAGCAGATTAAGATTCATGAGGCAATGGCCTTTGCTGTGGGGGGGTAAGAACAGATAGAGCATTAACCGGTATTCTGTTTTTTGTTGTCGAGCGGCGACATAAACTTTTTGTTTAATTTCGCGATGTCCTCAAAATAGGGAAACAAGTTCATGGTGAGGGCTTTATTATTCATAAATTGTTTCCAGTTACCTTTCAACACGTAAGTTGCATTAAAAAAGCCACTTTAACCAGTGGTTTTTATGAGATATCGCTCACCAGCTAGGCATATATTGAGCTAACTCAAACCGTCAAAATATCACTTTCAGAAAAAATGACTTTCACCGTGGTACCTAGTGATTTTTGAACATTAGTGTAAGCAAGCTCCACCCTTGCATGATGTTGATGTGCAATTTCACGGACTATGGCAAGGCCTAAACCACAACCGCTCTCGGTCGTGCCTAATATCCGATAGAACCGATCAAATACCTTTTGCTGTTCTTTGCTAGCGATACCTAATCCATTATCTTGTACAGATAAAACTGCCTCGTGATGATCAATTTCCAGACACACAGTGACCTTAGTGCCGGCTTGGTTATAGCGTATTGCGTTATCAATAAGATTGTTAAGTAGCTCTTGCAGCAGCAAGGCATTACCGTTTATTTGAAGTTGTTGCAATTTGCAGCTTACGCCCAAATCAATATTTTTTTCTAAAGCGCTTGGCACCCAATCTGAGGCCACCTCATGAATCAGCGGCACCAAATCAACCGCCTCAAATGCTTGCACCAAATTAGCTTCTGGCTCAGCTCTGGCAAGGCTTAGCAGCTGGTTTGCCAATCTCGCCAGATTGTCGCTACCAGCACTAATCTGCTTAAGCGCATGTTGCATGCCAGCCAAATCACTCTCCCTTAGCGCCGCCTCGGCTTGAATTTTAAGCCCAGCCAAAGGCGTTTTTAGTTGATGCGCCGCATTCGCCAAAAAGTGTCGGCGCTCGTCAACGGCAGCCTTCTCTTTCACTAGCAATTCATTCATTGCGTGCAGTAGTGGCTGCAACTCTTCTGGCGCATTCTTTTCTTCAAGCGGATGCGTGTCTGCGGGCAATCTTTTTAGGATTAGATTCTTTAACTTTTCCAATGAAACCAGCCCGCGCTGTATGCCAAGATTCACCAGTAAAATGACTAAGATAATCAATACAATTTGCGGAATCAGCATAATGGCAATAATCTCACGCGCCATTTTGTCTCGCTTAGTGGTCGTTTCTCCGATTAAGATGGTGGCATTACCGTTTAGGTTAAGATCTGCAAGTGGCAAATTAAAAGCCACCATGTGTAGTGCCCTATTGCCTAGTTTAGTTTCGTAATACACAGACGCCCTCGCCTTAGGCATGACTTTAGGTAATTCCAGCCCTTCATCACCGATGACAATGTTGTGATCAGGATCTTGTATTTGATAGTAAACCCAATCATCCGGGTCATATTCTATTAAATTAAGCGTGCTATCTGGCAAGTCCACCACCATCACGCCATCCTTCACCTCCACTTGATCAGCAAGCGCCAAAGCCACTCTAAACAGCGCTCTGTCATAGGCTAAATTAGCGAAATAATTGGCTAGATAGTACGCTGAAACCGTACCCAAGAATAACGATGGTATAAGTAAAATCAACAACCAATTCAACAACTTTTGCCGAATGGAGTTGGTTTTAATGTGCATCATTTGCTTTAATTTCATTTAAAATTTCATTTTCAATTTGGATTGTGCCGGCTTCAAGTTAGCCAGACTTAACCTTAGCCATACCTAGCCAAACTTTGTTTGCGTCAGGCGAGACTTGCTCAATAGACAGCCTGCTAGGTTGGATTTTCTAAAATGGCTAATAAATAACCTAAACCACGTATCGTGCGAATTTTAATCCCGAATACGTTCAATTTTCTACGCAGGCGCGACACATTGACCTCTACCGCATTTTCACTCATTTCTTCATCCCAACGACATAAATGCTCTAATATTTTAGCCTTGCCCACAACCTTTGTGGCTTTAAGCATTAACAATTCGAGCAATGCTGCTTCACGCTGAGACAATGAAAGCATGACATCGTTAAACGAACATTGGCGATTACTGGTATCAAACAGTAAGTTGCCAAAGCTTATTTTAGCGCTACCGCCAGACACCCCTCGACGAATCAACGCCCTAATGCGAGCCTCTAACTCATCGAGTTCGAAAGGCTTGGCTAGATAATCATCTGCGCCTAAATCCAGCCCTTTAACACGATTTCTTGTGTCTTCTAGCGCAGTTAAAATCAATACTGGCGTTTTATTACCGCGCGCTCTCAAACGTTTTAACACCTCAAAACCATCCAGTTTTGGAAGGCCTAAATCCAACACAATGACGTCATACTCCTGATAAGCGAGTAACTTATTCGCACTATCACCATCGCTCATCACATCAACCGCATAGCCAGACTTGGTGAAGGCTCGCTCAAGGCCATCCTTCAATATAAAATCATCTTCAACTAATAATAATCGCAACTTAAACCCCTCACTTTTAGCAATCACACCGTGTATTTTAACCACATATGAAAGCTGATATGCAACATTAATTTGCAAAGTAAATGCTGTCAGTTTTATGTCAGCTTGGAGCTGTAAATTACATTTCATGGTTGCAGATGTGGTGTTTTAGTAAATCCCAACCAAGTACAAGTTTTTAACAAACCCTTTATATTTTTGGAGATTTAAATGAACAAATTACTAAATCAAAGAAATCAATGGGGTAAGAAATCAACAAATCAATGGGGTCAGACTCCATCAAATCAATGGGGTCAAAATCAATGGGGTCAGACTCCATTGATTTAGCTCGGTCTAAATTTGCTAAACCTTGGCAAAATCATCCATAAAGAGCACTGCAACCAGTTCTGAGCGGATTAAATCAAAAAATAATGCTACAAGCTCGGCAAAATATGTAAAAATTCACAAAGATGACAATTCTTGAAAGTCAATCGCGGAAATTGGGAGTAAGTTTTATGTTGACTTATAGCTTAAATAGGGTAATTTAGTGAGCTGGTGATGGGTTGGTGTATTTAAAACTTATCCTTAACTTTTTAAAACAATAGGGGTGATATGGGATTTTTTTCGAGGTTATTTGGTTGGAATAAAAAGCAGGAAACACCTGTACGGGCAACAAAAACAGAAGACAGCATTCCTTATGATGCTGGCTTGGTGGCTAAACTTAAGGCAGATCATCAAGAATTACTCGCAATGTTTGGAAAAATCTCGCAAGTCGCTGCTACTAGGCAGTTTGACGAAGTACCAGAACTGCTCAAGCGTTTTAAATTAGCTTTACAAACCCATCTTGTGACTGAAAATGTACGGTTTTATGTGTATGTTGAACAGCGCCAAGCTTATAATAGCGGAGCTTCGTTGTTGATTGCTGATTTAAGAAAAGAAATGAACGGCATTGCCCATGCCGCCTTGCATTTTATTGGGCATTATGAAACTGCCTTTTTTACGGAAGAAGTTGCTAACCAGTTTAAAAAAGACTTAGCGGACATCGGCGAAGTATTGGTGCAAAGAATCAACACAGAAGAAACAAGTTTATATACATTGTATTTGCCAAAGTGATTGTTTGAATAGCGTAAGTTTAATGATTGAGATGTAAGGCGATTTTGTGCAGCAAAAAACACATCATCTAGTTGTGCCTACGCATGGTCGCAAGCTTTATGACATCACGCCAGAAGTGATTGCATGGGCAAAAAATAGTGGCATGACTACGGGTTTGCTCACCTAGCATTTTTACTAACAAACAGGACTGACAACTTATTAGTAATCTCTAATATTTCTTAGTCAACGTTAGCGCAATATCCTGCCGCTTCATATCCAACCTGTTTAGTGCGCTCATGCCAAGCAATACAATAGAAGGCGAACCGCCCTCTAACACACTGGCCTCAACTTGACTCAGTGCAATGTTACCAATTTTAAGACTAGCAATCGTCACGCGGTACGCCGTGACAATGCCGTTTGCAGTACTTATCTGTACTGGCTGTCCGCTTTTGTAATCAATATTCGCAAACTTTGCATCGCCGCTGTTAAGCGCAACGGTTGTGGCGCCTGTATCCAGTAGAAATTTAAGCGATGCGCCATTAATCAGGCAGTCTGAGACAAAGTGGCCTTGCGTATCGGCGTACAGAGTCACGTTAGAAGCCGCACTGGAAGCATCGACGCCAACAGAAACCGCTTGGCCCATTTCCATCTGTTTAGTTTTCCCTTCAATTTGCAGTGTGGCAGTTTTGCTATCCGCAGCCATCAACTTAACACCCTCACTGGTTTGGCCTACGCTCAAGGTTTTAGGTTTTCCGCCATTCACCATTATGACGGCTTTATTGGTAAAAAGCCCGACCACATTCACCTTGGTATCCGCAATGCTCTCGTGGCTAGCAAGCATGCTCAACGCCAACAACATATGCTTATTTAACAAGTCTGTTAACTTCATTTAAACATTCCTTGGTTATTTGGCTGATTTTTACTAAGTTGCAAACCTAAGCCGATGACTAACAATCCTATCAGCGGGAAAATGGCAGCCAGCATAAAGGTTTTTTGTCCGCCTAGGTATTGTAATACATAACCGCCCGCCACACCGCCGATTGTGCCACCAATGCCGTAGGCTACACTGTTATAAATGGCCTGACCTTTGGCTTGATGGCGTCCATTAAAAAACTGCGTAATCACATCTACTGAGGCCGCATGAAAGCTACCAAACGTCGCCGCATGTAAGGTTTGCGCTAAAATGAGCAGCCAAATATTATCAATGGCAATGCCTATCAAACCAAACCTGAAAACCGCTAAAGCCAAACTAACAAGTAATACTGTTTTTAAACTATAGTGCTGCATAATTTTTGGCATCAGCATAAATATGCCGATCTCACTGATGACGCCCACAGACCATAATAAGCCAATCATCCCATTGCTGTAGCCATGATCGCTTAAATAAATCGAGTAAAAGTTGTAAAGCACGCCGTGCGCAGTCACCATGAGTGCGCAGCCTACTAACAGGGCAATCACATTGGGCTGCTTGATGACTTGCCAAATGGAAAAATGATCATGCTCATGCGCGACAACTTTGGGATCAGGCAAGGTGTATGAAAGTACAAACAAAATCATCTGCACAATAAGTAAAGACCACAACAAGCTTTTAATGCCAGCAACATCGATTAAAAAACCCAACATGACAGATGCCACAATAAAGCCCAACGAACCCCACATGCGGATTCGGCTGTAATGCCCATTGGTAGTGGTTAAATGTGCCAGCGTGAGCGATTCAGCAAGCGGCAAAGTGGAGCTGGTAAACAGGCTTAATGCCGCCATCACTAAAAATAACCAATAAAAGCCATGCGCCCAAAATACCGCAGAAAATCCACATAAACCTAAAAATGCAGTCAATCTAATCCACGGCGCACGCTTACCAGTATGGTCGGCTAACCAGCCCCAAAAATTGGGCGCAAAAATACGGCTGATTTGAAACAAAGACATTAATATGCCAATGTCCGCCGCAGAAAATTGTTCAGCCTTTAAATACAAGCCCCAGTAAGGCACAAATGCCCCAACGAAGAAATAATAAAAAAAGTAGAACCGGGAAAGTCGCCAGTGAAGTTTTGAATGCATGCTAGATATACTGAAAAGTGAGGTCGATAAAAAAAGTCGGCATTAGCCGACTTTTTTTATCGAACAGTCAGTTTAGGCCACAATCATCGAATAAAGTTGATCTTTAAGCAGTGCTCGTTTTTTCTTTTGCTCTTCAAATGTTTCGTCTGACACAGGAACGCCTTCACCTTCTAGGCGCTCAACGTCTTTTGAAATCACATGGTACTCATCTAACAGCTTAGCAAAATGTGCATTTTCCATTTTTAAAACGTGAATTTTTTCTCGATGCTCTGGAAATTCACCCGCTAAATCATGATGCTCAGTCTTCATAGTATTTCCTTATAAAATAAAAAAGTAAACTTAACCTGCGCTCTAAATATCTTGTATTAAAGTGAATCAAGCCAATTTAATTATCAATCTGCTTAAGCGGCTTCGCTATGATATACGTCAATCATGATGAGAATCATAACTAAAATAATGACTGAAATAATGACCAGTAAATTAAACGATTTTCGGCGTAGTGCAAACTACATCTGCATTTTGCGCACGATGCCGTAAAGCATGATCCATCAACACCATTGCCAACATTGCCTCGACAATCGGCGTGGCGCGTACACCCACACAAGGGTCGTGGCGACCTGTGGTTTGCATGGTCACTGCATCGCCATTTTTATCAATTGATCGGCGCTCTTGCGGAATACTGGAGGTCGGCTTTAATGCCACATTAACGCGAATCTCCTGTCCAGTAGAAATGCCGCCTAAAATGCCGCCTGCATGATTGGTAACAAAGCCCTGCGGCGTCATTTCATCACTGTGCACACTGCCACGCTGAGCAATGCTAGCGAAACCTGCACCAATTTCCACACCTTTTACCGCGTTAATGCTCATCATGGCATAGGCAATTTCTGCATCTAATCGATCAAACACAGGCTCACCCCAGCCGACAGGCACGCCTTCTGCCACCACAGTAATACGTGCGCCAACTGAGTCACGCTCTGCCCGAACCTCATCTAAGTAACTAGCTAATTGTGGTAATACCTTTATATTGGGCGAGAAAAAATCATTATCTTCATGATCAAGCGCATCCCAGCTATGAAATGGAATGTCAATTTCACCCATTTGACTCATGTAGCCACGCACCGTGACACCAAAACGTTCGCTTAACCACTTCTTGGCAATGGCACCAGCCGCCACACGCACCGCTGTTTCACGCGCGCTAGAACGACCGCCGCCACGATAATCACGCACACCATATTTTTGGCTGTAAGTGTAATCAGCGTGCCCTGGACGGAAAGTATCCATGATTTTGCTGTAATCTTGACTACGCTGATCAGTGTTCCGAATCAACAAGCCGATTGGTGCGCCCGTCGTTTTACCCTCAAATACACCCGATAAAATTTCGACTGAATCGGCTTCTTGGCGTTGTGTTACGTGGCGCGACGTGCCTGGTTTACGGCGATCTAAATCAATCTGTAATTCTTCTGCACATAATGCCAAGCCCGGTGGGCAGCCATCAACAACGCCACCAATGGCCGCGCCATGAGACTCACCAAATGAAGTGAGCGTAAAAAGTGTACCTAGTGTGTTGCCAGACATGATGCTTTTCTCTAATAGAATTGGATTGATTTTAACATATTAAACACCGCAGACTAAGGCGCCAAATTTTGCATTGCCTCAACTACGTTCTAGCAGTGCTGCGCCCATCAACATATTGTAAATATGTGAGCTGACCAGACGTAGCCTCACTTATTATTCCAATATTTTATCAGCCTGAGCTTTATTGGCTTGTGAAAAGATCACCCATTTTTCTACCAATAACTTTAAATTAACTTTTTCGTTTTTTAGTGAAATTTTTCTTGGCAAAATATGCCCATTTTGATCTGAATAATTTTGGTATTCAATATCCCAGCCACCCTGCTTTAGAGTGCTTATGCGGCCCAGCTCATCCCAAGTTACTTCATCAATAGATCCGCTCGCAGGGCGGCCTAGTGTCCAGTCCGCAAGGCCGGTCAGTGGTAATGGCCAGCCTAGTGTGTTTTGCGTGAGAGTTTCTGAATCTGCTGCGGTCATGCTATTGCCATGAGCATCTTCTAATGTGACTTGGTCTAGCGTTTTTTTTATGCTGGCGACTTGGCCGCCCAGAGGCGAGTAAAGCGAAATATCATCGTTACTATTGTTGTGCTGCCAATTTAAGCCGCCAGAAAAACCTTTACCATTGGCTTGAACGCCGATGCGGCCTTGCAATGTAAATGACTCAATGTTCGAAATATTTTGCAAATGCTGTTGATACATGGCTTGCGAGGCTATGTTGGGTAAATATTTAACGCGAGGCACACTTGTGCAGCTTTGCAGCAAGACTGCAAAGCTTAACAGCCACACTAAGCGCACTGTCGTCATTTTGAAATATTAAGTTTGGCTTAACTGGCTTTAAGATCTGAATTTATTGGTGATGGTCTGCAATACTTCATTTTTTGGGTCAGCAGTTAAGGCATCATTCCAAATCTTTTTAGCTTCGTCATGCTTGCCTTTTTGCCAAAGCACCTCGCCTAAATGCGCTGCAATTTCAGGATCTTGATTGATTTGATAAGCGCGTTGCAAGTAGTCAATTGCTTTGTCTAAGTTGCCCTTGCGATAATGCGCCCAACCTAGACTATCAAGCATGTAATGGTCATTTGGATTAAAAGATAAGGCTTTTTCAATGAGATTGATTGCTTCATCTAGCCTAATATTACGGTCGGCAAATGAATAGCCAAGCGCATTGTATGCAGCGGCAAAGTCTGGTTTAGCAGAAATTGTTCTGCGTAGCTCAGCCTCCATCACGTCAAACTTTTCTACACGCTCTGCGGCAAGTGCGTAGTCATAGACCAATTCGGGCGTATTAGGCAAGTTTTTAACCGCTTTATCAAGCAGATCAAATGAATCTTGATTGCGCTTAGCCTTGGCTAACATAGACGCTTCTGATTGAATAACAATGATTTGTTGTTCGGCATTTAAGTCATCAATCGCATCAAGTACTTCAATCGCTTTATCAACAGATTGCGTACGTGCAACGATGTTGGCTAGATCAATCTGCGCCTCTAGATAATGCGAACCAGCTTGCACTTTGTTATACCAAGAAATGGCAACGTCATCCTGTTTGAGTTTTTCGGCTGCTTGCGCTAGGTAGATGTAAATTTGATCAGCATCTTTAAAGCCTAAATCAAGCGCCTGCTTAAAGTAGCTATCCGCCTCAGCGTAATCGGCAGATTGATATGACAGCAAGCCAATAATCGCGGTGACCTCGGCAATATTTTTTGAAGCGCTAATTTTGGCATTTTCAAGTATGCGGGGATATTCCTTTTTTGCAGCATCAAATTGCTTTTGGCTCACCAAAAGCTTAGCCATGTTAAGCCTAACTTCATTGGCTTCAGGATGTTGATTCAAATAATCCTGATAAAAATCTATTGCGGCCTGCGGTGACTTTCCGAATAACACTTGTCCTTTAAGCAGCGCGGCTACGTTCCAACCTGGGTTAAGTGTTTCAACCTTATTTAACGCTTTTAATGCCACTTCGCCCTGATTAGCAGCCCAAGCTGATTGTGCAATAGAAAACTGAGCTTCAGCTAAATTTGGGTAAGGTTTAGCGAGGGATTGCACTAAGCGTAATACCCCGTTTTTGTCCGCACTTCTGCTCAATAGCGCATTTACGTATAAAAACCCGCCAGCTCTCGTTTCTTCTTTTTTCAGCAATTTGGCTAAGTATGGTTCAGTATCACTAAGCTTTCCTGTTGCAATCAGCATTTCAGTCATAGCTTGCTGAACTTCGTTTGAGCTAGGGTCTAACTCAGCCCAAAGCTTCACAGCTGGAATCGTTAAGCCTGATACGTTGCCATATGCCGCAGTTTTAGCCGCACGCTCGGCTAAACTTGCGTCTCTTGTTGTTTTTGCTAGATCGTAGAAAAGAGAGCTAGACGTTGCCAAATCCCCACGTTGCCCCGCTACTTCAGCCACTAAATATTTATAAACAAATTCGGCCGTAAGCGCATTCTCATAAGTAGCCGCCGGTGTATTGCCAATAGATTTTTTAATGGCAGAGTTTGCAGCGCATCCACTAAGACTAAATGCGCTTGCTAACAGACCCACACAAAGTAGCGAGGTGTAAGTACGTGATGCTTTTTTAAATTGAGCTTTAGTTTTTAATGATTTGGAAATTGGGCGCATAAGCTTTTTAGTAGTTAATGATTAAGTTTGGTTTTTGGCATATCTATATCAATGTCAGCAAAACCATTTGTAAGATAATAAGCTATTACCTCAATTTTGAGGTGTTCTTTTTCTTAGTCCGTGACACTGACTGCAAGTTCCTCCATAATTATAGATTGACTGTAATACTAGTCAATTGAACGCAGACAAGCGTCGAACTTTTGAGTAAGTACGTTTTCAGACATCTGAGTTTTACATCTGTTTAAATATTTGCATAACGACAACCTGAATTTTAGTAACGATAATATAGAGTAACTATGAATAATTTTACAGTAGAGGCCATCGAGCTTACTAGACTATATGGCGGGCGAGAAGCTGTTAGTAATGTTAGCTTTACCTTAAGCAAGGGGCAAGTGCTAGGCTTTTTAGGCCCTAATGGTGCTGGAAAATCTACCACAATGAAAATGCTTACGGGTAATCTTGCCCCTAGCAATGGATCTGTCAAAATCTGTGGTATCGATATGATGGAAAATCCAAAGGAAGCTAAAGCGCTGATTGGCTACTTACCTGAAATGCGCCCACTTTATAAAGAGCTGACCGTGGATGAGTATTTAACCATCGCAGCAAGGTTGCATCGCGTCAGTGCAGGCAACATTAAAAAGGCTGTAGAAGTTGCAAAAGAGCGCTGCGGCCTAGGCCACATGAGCAAGCGCCTGATTGAAAATCTATCTAATGGTTATCAACAGCGCGTTGGTATTGCACAAGCCATTATTCATAACCCGATGGTAGTGATTTTAGATGAGCCCACCGTAGGACTAGATCCTATCCAAATTCGTGATATTCGCGCATTGATTCGTGAAGTAGGCGCAGAGCGCAGCGTGATTATCTCAACGCATATTTTGCCAGAAGTCGAAATGGTTTGTGATCATGTGCAGATTATCGATAAAGGTAAATTAGTATTTAATGGTGCGATTGACGTACTTAAAAAACAGCGTATTGGTAATAAGCTTTTGATTAGTATGCACAATCCGCCAAGCACTGATGAGCTATTGAAGATTGCCGGCGTTACCGAGGTTGAAGTGTTGTCTGCAGGTCAAATGCGCGTGCGTTTTGCCGATAACGCAACACCCGCTGAAGCGATTGTGCAGGCAGCGGTTCAAAATAACTGGGGCTTGCATCAAATTGCGCCAGATCAAACCAGTCTAGAAGATGTGTTTGTTCAATTGACTTATCAAGAACAAGCGGTTACAGAAGCATCTGTCAGCTAACTATTAGCCATTAGGGTCGAATTATGATTATCAATGTTGCAAGAAAAGAACTTAAAAGTATGTTTGCCTCGCCTATGGGTTGGGTCATTTTATCATTGCTGATGTTTGCCTTTGGTACGTATTACTTAAATGGCGTTAACGACTACTTTGCGGTAATGTCTGGCGCAATGCGCCCAGCAGAACGCACTGGCGTAACGCAATTTGTCGGACAAATGGTGTATGGCTTTGCTTCGTTTATGGTGCTATTTGCTGTGCCATTGCTTTCAATGCGCTTAATCAGCGAAGAGCGACGTAGTCAAACGCTACCATTTTTATTTAGCGCACCTATCTCACTCACCGAAATCGTGATGGGGAAATTTCTAGGCTTAGTCGCATTTTTAAGTATATTGGTTGTATTTATTGCGGCGATGTTATGCACGCTGAATATTTGGGCAGACATTGACTTTGGCTTTATTGTTGCCAATTCAATCGGCTTATTACTCATGGTTGCAAGCTTCTCTGCGCTTGGCTTGTGTTTTTCAAGCATGACGCAACAGCCAGTTGTTGCCGCAATTTTAACGTTTATCGCATTATTTGCTTTAATGTTTTTAGACCGTTTTTTTGCAGGCGACCCAAGCAACACCTTAGCCAGCTTATCACTCACACGTCATTTTCAATCATTTTCTGGTGGCTTGATTGATACCGCAGACATCGCCTATTTTGGCTTATTTATTGCAACATTTTTAACATTAACAGTACGTCGTTTAGATGCTGACCGCTTGCGTGGTTAATCGAACTTTGTTAAATGTTAAAACCTGTAACATATTGGACCTTGTAAAATGAACATCAATCGTAAATTGCGTTTTCAGCTTTTAGTACAAAATAGTTTTTTCGTCGTACTGTTTTTAATGCTAATTGTTTTGCTCGGCTATTTAGCCAGCCAGTATCACTTTGCAAAAGACATTACACAAGCCAACCGTAACATTCTTACGCAAGGCAGTGTTAACGTACTTAAGCAGATGAAAGAGCCTGTCAATATCACGGTATTTGCGACTAAAGATGATGCTTCTGGTGGCGATAACTTTCGCAAAGGTATGATTGATTTTGTGGCGCGTTATCAACGTGAAAAAAAGAACGTTAATTTAAAGTTTGTTAATCCATCAGTAGAGCCAAAACTTGCACAAGATGCGGGTATTAAAGAAGATGGTGAAGTGATCGTTGAGTACCAAAAACGTACCGAACACATTATTCCACCCATCGCTGAACAAGAAATGACCAACCTGCTGGTCAGACTATCTCGTTCTAATCAACAGGCTGTGATGTATTTAGATGGTCATGGTGAGCGTAATTTACTCGGGATTAAAAATCACGACATTGGTGAGTTTGGTAAGCAACTGGAGAAAAAGGGCTTTAAATTTGCCAATCCGGATTTAACCATCGCTCAATCAGTGCCTAACAATGGTGCCATGCTGGTTATTGCAAGTCCGCAAGTAGATGTTAGTGATGTTGAAGCTAAAAAAATTAAAGCTTACCTTGAAGGCGGAGGTAATTTACTTTGGTTATTAGATGACGATAACTTGCATGGTTTAAAGGATGTGGCTGAATACTTAGGCTTACAAGTATCGCCAGGTATTGCTATGGATATGGCGTCAGCCCAATATGGCGCAGATGCACGAGTCTCATTTGCCAGCCTATATGGTGAGCATGCGATTACCAATAATTTTATGTTGCGTACACTTTTTCCTGAGGCACATGAGGTAACCGCCCATGGCACAGATGAAAATGGCTGGAAGGTGAGCAATTTGATTGAGGTGGCGCCAAATGGCTGGTTAGCTTCTGAAAAGTTAGCGAAAGATGCTAAACCTGCATTTAATGAGAAGAAAGATAAAAAAGGCCCGATCAATATTGGCGTAGCACTTGAGCGCACTTACGGCAAAAAAGGTCAGCGTATTGTGGTAATGGGTAACGGTAACTTTTTATCCAACACATTCATTACCAATGGCGGAAACTTGGATTTAGGTGTGAACATGGTTAATTGGCTTGCTGGCGATGATAAGCTCATCACCATTCAACCTATGCCGCTTAAAGACATTAACGTGACGATTCCTGACACAGATTCAGGCCGTTTAATTGCTTGGACAGTGTTTCATGCTTTTCAATATTTTATTCCGCTAGGCATGATGATTGCGGGCTTTTATTTCTGGTGGAAACGTAGAAAAGCCTAATCTTAATTAGACGTCTAAAACTTACATTAGGGTATACATGAAAAAACGCTGGTTACTTAATTTGGTGATGTTATGTGTGGTGGCTGGTTTAGTCACATTTCTATATTGGCGACCTAAACAGGCTGCTGTACAAGAAAATACCTACGAAATCTCTAGTTATAAACTAG
>CAINBI010000128.1 GCA_903846555.1 uncultured Pseudomonadota bacterium | reverse complement strand
GTGACGTTTGCTGTTTAATCAAAATAAAGGGTGCCAGCGCTAAAAGCATTAGCACTGGTAAAAGAAAGCGCCAGATGATTGGGAAGTTTTTTTGCATCATGATAGTTTTTATTTCGGTGCTATCGTACCATAATTATTACCGTCAGTTATTGCCGACCAAGCAACGCGGGCACTAGCTACCACCATTCGTAGCGTCTTCTAGCACTTCTAAAAATTCATTTCCATATCGGTCCAGCTTAGCTTGACCTACGCCGCTAATCAGGCTCATTTCTGCAAGAGTGGTTGGATGGCGATTAAGGATTTCGAGTAACGTGCTATCGTGAAAAATCAAATATGGTGGCACGCCTTGTTCGCGAGCAAGTTCGGTGCGTTTAGCCTTAAGCAGATACCAGAGTGGATCTTCGCTCACGGCCGTGTAGATCTCCTTAGCATTACCACTGCGTCCAGCTTTGCTGACTTTTTGTTTGGCCACTTCAATATCACGGCGTAGCCAGACTTCACTTTCACTTCGCAACACTGGACGTGCTGATTCGGTAAGCTTTAAGCCTCCATAAGCTTCAATATCGCTCTCAAGATACCCGCCAGCAACTAACTGCCGATACACGCTACTCCATTGCTGCTGTGAAAGCGCTTTACCGATGCCGAACGTGCTGAGCTGTTGGTGGTTAAATTGTGTAATTTTTGGGGTGACTTTACCAAGCAACACGTCAATTAAATGTACAACACCAAAACGCTGCCCAGTTCGATATGCACAAGAGAGCGCCATTTGAGCGGCTTGCGTAGCATCCCAAGTATCCACTGGTTCAAGGCAGTTGTCACACTGATCGCACTGACCTGGGTGCTCTTCGCCAAAATAGCGCAATAGGGTTTGGTGACGGCAACTGGTAGATTCACAAAAGCCTAATAGCGCATCTAGTTTTTGCCGCTCAACTTGCTTGCGTTCTTCAGGTGCATCACCAGAATCAAGCATTTTTCGCATACTCACGACATCACCCAATCCATAGGTCATCCATGCGTTGGCGGGCAAACCATCGCGCCCTGCTCGACCAGTTTCTTGATAATACCCTTCCATACTTTTCGGCAAATCCAAGTGCGCAACAAAGCGCACATTGGGCTTATCAATGCCCATACCAAAAGCCACAGTCGCCACCATAATCACGCCTTCTTCACGCAAAAATCGTCGTTGATTTTGGTTGCGAACGCTGGCATCTAGCCCGGCATGGTAAGGCAGAGCATCCCAACCGCGCGACTTTAACCAGTCAGCGGTTTCTTCAACTTTACGACGCGAAAGGCAATAGATTATTCCTGCATCATTGGCATGTTCACGCTCTAAAAATGACTCTAACTGCTGGCGAGCATTGGCTTTTTGCGTGACGCGATAACGAATATTCGGGCGATCAAAGCTAGATACAAACTGGCGCGCCTCTTCAAGCTTTAATCGTTCAACAATTTCGGCGCGCGTAGGCGCATCTGCCGTAGCCGTAAGCGCAATGCGCGGCACATTCGGAAAGCGCTCATACAGCACGGTAAGCTTGCGATATTCTGGCCGAAAATCATGTCCCCATTGAGAAACGCAATGCGCCTCATCAATGGCAAAAAGTGCAATGCCAGCACCCTCTTCTACCTCTTCTAGTAACGCTAAAAACCCCGTCATCAGCAAACGTTCTGGCGCCACATACACAATCTGCAAATGCCCACGCATTAACTGCGCAGTAATTTCACGCGACTCTTCGGCATCTTGGCTAGAATTCAAAAATGCCGCCCGCACACCCAGTTGCTTTAAAGCGTCTACTTGATCTTGCATTAACGCGATAAGCGGCGAAACCACAATGCCAACACCTTCACGTAGTAAGGCTGGCAGTTGGTAACACAATGACTTACCGCCACCAGTCGGCATCAACACCAAGGCATCACCACCAGAAGTGACATGTTCTACGATGGTTTTTTGTTCACCCCTAAAAGTGGAGTAACCAAAAATGTCGTGCAGGGTTTGTAGGGCAGAGTGATTTGTCATGGGCGGTATTGTACATCTCTGCAACACCAGCCTAAACAACTCAAACTGTTAAATAAAATATCTATTCAGTTAACAATTTTCTATCAGTCAAATTCCTATAAAAATCTACCATGCGCTCGGCTTGCCGTTTCGCCGTCCACTTTTCCAATGCGTAAGCTTTGGCACTTAGACCCAATTCAAATCGCTGCTCTGGGTACATCAGCAGTTGATGCACTCTTTCTGAAAATTCTAGCGTATTGTCATTTGCAATCAGCGCTCCCTCATCTTCAATTAAGATGGAGGCGGTACCCAACTCGGCTATGGCGACCACTGGGGTGCCTTGCGCCATCGCTTCTAACAACACCAAACCTTGCGTTTCACTTTTTGAGGCGAACACAAAAATATCGGCTGACTTATAACAGGCATTTAGCTCAGTGCTGCGATCTAAATAACCAATAAACTTGATGTTATTTTCAAGCCCCAGTGTGATAGCCAGCTTATGCAAACTGGCCTCTGCTGGACCTTCTCCAGTCACTACCAACAGTACATCCGGCCGCTTTTCAATGAGTATCTTGGTCATTTCTAATAAGAAATTAATGTTCTTTTCAAAGGCTACACGCCCTACATACAGCAGCATCGGACGGTCTAACGCAATGTCGTATTTCAACCGAAAAGCGGGTCCATCGGCATCATTAAAGCTATGTTCTTGCAAACCAGTTGGAATGACCTCTGCCGCAACCCTTACGCCATAGCCTCGTAACACGTTCAGCATAGGTTGCGACGGTGCGATAATGGCTTCAACTGCATTACACTGGCGCTTAGAGATCATTCTAGCCATGCCGCGCGCTAAAGACTTGGGCATCCAAGGTAAGTAGTGATGCAAATAATCTTCAAAGAACGTATGGTAGGTTTCTATGCATGGAATATTCAGCGCTACCGCTAATTTTAGCCCTAAATAATGAGCGACAAATGGGGTATGCACATGGATTAAGTCATACTGCTCTTTCTCAAGATCTGGCAATAACTGCATTGCAGCACCAAACTTCATGAGCTTATCTTCTGGGTCAAAATAAATGCTGCGTGCAGGAATTCGCTTAATCCAATTTTCATTATCAATATTGGCCTCACTACTTTTCACTTCATCTTGCTTATCTACACCATAATCAGGAGCGATCAAATGCACCACATGACCCAAACTTTGCTTCTGCTTCACAAAGGTGTTGATAGAAGTAGACACGCCATTAATACGTGGGAAATACACATCTGAAATAAATAGCACTTTTAATGGCTTTACAGTTAATGGCTTAATAGTCGTCGATATATTGGTCATTGATTGAATGATGCTCTTAGGTTTTAAATGTAATCTTGGCGTTAGATAGATTAAACAATAGCGACTTTATATGACGATTTGATGAATCGTATTTTGAACGTGTTACCTAATCTTCACGTAGTTGTCACAACTTGTTCATGCGACCATGTCAAATTACGCTTTATGCAATTACCAACATTCATCAAAAAATACTACTGGTGGTTACCATGCTGCCTGTATTCTGTTGATGCCAACGCTTGGGGATTAGTGACGCATCTGTACTTTGCACAATCGTTACTTTGGGCAATGCCATTATTAGACCCGCGTTTACAGAATGTGATTAAACGCTTTCCTGAACTAGTTATGGCGGGCGCCTGCTTGCCAGATTTGGCCATTGTTAGCCACCGCTATAGGCATACGCACCTTTGGGAGAATGCACATCAATTGATGATAGCGGCGAAAACCGACGAAGAAACCGCGATTGCTATCGGTTATGTTAGCCACCTTTATGTCGATGTGATTGCACACAATCATTTTGTACCTGCTCATGAGGCCTTGTGGCATAAGAACCAAATTTTGACGCATATTGCATCAGAATGGGCGATGGATGGTCATCTAGCCCCATTGATGAAAAATATTTCGCCGCGATATTTGCTGAATAAACACCAGATCATCATTTCACAATTTATTTCAGTTCAGTTTAGATGTCCAGCACACATGACCAATATCGCCTTGAAACGTCTGGCATTTTGGGATGGTATTTTACGCACTGTAAAATTACCAACGCTGATTTATGGTATAGCGCGTTTAGTAGATAAACGCGTATTCAAGCACTTTGTGTATTACGTGGCTAAAACTCAAGTAGCGGTAGCTGAGATAGGTGCTGTGTTAAGCGGCAATAAACCAGTACTGGAACCTGAACTTAAAAACCTGAGTGTGGAACAGCTGGATATTTGGCGCGAACAATGTTTAGAGCACTTACACCTAAAGCATCCATCACCAGTTCAATACTTTACCGAGAATAGTTTGGCCGAATCAGCCCTTTGAGTAAATATAGATAACTAGCCAAACGGCTGCTTACATTATTAGAAAAGATAGCCCTGCAATTAACCCACCAAGTAAAGCGCCAGCAAGTACATCGCTAGGATAATGTAGACCTAACACCACACGAGACAAACCCACCATTGCGGTAAATGGCACCACAACTATCGTAAGCTGCGGGTAATAACTCACCATCACTACGCAAAATACCACCGCATGTAAAGTATGGCCAGATGGAAAGCTGAATTTATCCAGCGGCGTACCTGTCAGCCAAACATCCTGATGTACCTCGTAGGGACGTGGTCGCAGGGTTTTACCTTTTAACCATTTATAAAGTGTTGTACCCACCAAACCCGCAACTGCCATATGCAACACAGGCGCAACACCTTCAGCACCTTTAACGATCAATATACCAACCATCAAAGCATACCAAAATAGGCCATCGCCAAGTCGACTCACCACTCTAAAAAAATCGCGAATAACTCTGTATTGACTGGTATGGTTTACCGCAAGACAAACATTGCTATCTAACCGATGCATGCGGTTTAAATATAAACGCATTTTGTATGACATCACGCCCCCATTTCTCTAATTCTTCATGCTGAATATGACTGCTAGAATGTCATTGAAATGTGAATAAATGATGAACGATTGATGAATAGGATATGAAGATTTTCTGAATAGAACCTCAATACTTGCTTTATTTATAGGAAATCTAAAGCAATATTGTGAAACGAAAAAACTCGCTATGAGCGTGTAATGTGGGTTAACTCATTGTATATATTTGGATTTGATACGATATGAAACGAAGAAGAACGATTAACTGATGCCGTATGCGATAACAAATGTCGGTGTGTTGCCTAATGTCTTTTTAAGATCATTCATAAAATTTCCCATTTAGTTAGTTCTCATCCAGAAACGTAACCATATGATTTTATTTGATAAAACGTAATTTTGCAGTGGAAAATCCCAGTGAAAATGTTTATAATTACTCTCAAGCCATTGATTGTAAACAATAAACAAAGCCACCGGGGTTCC
>CAINBI010000127.1 GCA_903846555.1 uncultured Pseudomonadota bacterium | reverse complement strand
GTGGGCATTCAAAGCCCTTCGGCCAACGGGCTTGGATTAGTGCTGATTCGCATTGGGCCTCTGACCCGTAGGATTTATGTAGTTCATTCACACTCATGCCTGGCTGAAATTGAATTCGGTTCATGCTCATGATGCTCTCCGTGACTAGGTTTTTACTATTATACGAGATTGCACAAGCTGTTAGCCTTGTTTTATATGGATTCCTGAGGATTAGTGCTAATCAAGAATGCTTATGCAGGTTCTTTTAAACGACAGGCGCAGCCAAAAAAAGACGTGGCACCATAAAGTTTGAATGGATGTTTTTTTGTGGCCCATGTCCAATGGGTCAGTTTGGTCAGCAGGCTACTGACCAAATCCAGATTTCTATACACGTCAATCTGCATATGTATAGAAAAATGAATTTTCTATACATGTTTGAGCTTTTTATATTCACTCGGCTAGGCGAAAAGCTGGCGCGTAAGCCTCCTGCTCTCTACGTGAAATACCAAGCCCATTAGCAATATTTCGCCATTTGCCGACAACAGAGCGCACTCGAGCAATTATGGTGTTAGCCTCATCATTCTTGAGCCTGAACAGGTGCGCCACTGATAGCGCCAATTCCAGATCCAATGCATTATCTGTTTCACTAACGTTGAGCTTGAGTCCAGTTGAGTGAGGGGCTGGATTCATGTCATAGGCTTCAGATAGCTTCCAGCCTTGATTTGGCACAAGGATGAAGCCGTGATTGCGCAAATGATCATCGGTATTGGAAACGCACATATTAAATACAATACGTGTCCACAATTCACGTAAATCTACATTAGTCTGCGCACCGTGATCAATCAATACCTGAGCTAACTCAAGATAGCTGACACCAGAGGATGCATCGTCTCCGTCGGAATGCCCAGTCAGCGTCATGGCTGAAGCAAAGTGTTTGCGTAAACCTTCCGCCGTGCGATCAAATCGCTTAATCATGAAGGTATGGCTACCTGAGGCGAACTTTTGTGCAGAAGCGTCAGTAACGTGCAGACCACAAGCTTCCGCCAAGGTATAGGTCAATAATTCCCATGCGCCTATATCTGATTCATCTCTGATACTGGGAAACTTGGCAATCCATAGCTGGCCTTCAGGATCAATGACGCTTGCTTTGGGACGTGCCCCGCCAAGTGACCCGCCTGGTGCAATTAAAATGCGCAACCATTCGTCTAGTGAATCAGCGTTTATTGCGTCATCTCGTTCGAATGATTGGCTGGCATATTCAAGCTCACGCAACCGAACAAATGGAGGTGCCGCCGTATGGGTGTCATCATCGAGAAATGGGCCATCTTCATCCAGCTTAAACCTAAGTGCACCTAAGCGATACAGATCATGCACACCCAGCAGATAATCAGATTCCATCAATCTGAGGCCCTTGAGAGCATCGCCCTTACGTTGCGCTCGCTCAAGCCTACGATTCATGAGAAGCTTACCCCAACGATCTGGGCTTGAATCAAGAAATAGACCGAAATTTCCCTTATCGTGAGGCGCGAATTGTCTGCCACCAAAATTGCTAAGCACAGGGTCAAGCCGTATGTCTATTACGTGTGGATGTGCTAACGCCTCTGCAGTATATTCGAACTCAAATACTTCGTGACTGCCTTGGGCGTGCGAATGTAGATATCCCAACTTGAGCGGCTCATCCAGACCTTTCCAGTCAGCATAAACGATAATGTCATGGGTTCCGCGCGGCATGCATTATTCCTTAACTTGCGATTCATTCAGTAGTAAGAGTAAACGCTTAGAGGATATTCTGCCAGAAGCGGATTTATCCTCAGTGGGCTCTGTCGTTCTTTTTGTCGAGGATGGCAGGCCTCCTAATTTTATTGATGTTGACGGTATAGCCCGACGAGGCTTTATATTCTTAACAAGCGTGGCATCCTGTAGTCGATGTCCCATCACGTCGGCCTTAGCGACTTCTGCAATATCCTGCTCAGTCTGCAGCACTTGCATCACGGCTAAGTAAGCACCTATTGTGACGCCAGTGCTACCACGCTCAATCGCTCGCAGTGTCATGACGGACATGCCAGCACGCTCGGCTACCTGCTTAGCTTGCAACCGACGGCGTAAACGCGCCATGCGCAGTCGCTCACCCAAATCCTCAATGAGACGGGTGGTAGGTGGGAGAAGTGATGCTATCTTGTTAGCCATAATGCAATTATTCTATTACTCAGTACAACTAAATGCAATAATAATTTCACTTTATTGGTAAATTCTCGTCTTTCTTGGCAAGGATGTCGCCGCCTCATGTGAGCCATGCGTTCTGAGAATTTTCTCTTTTTAGGTTTCTACAGCTCATATTTTATGAACAGCCTAATTGATATGATTTCCAAAAGGCAGAACGGACTTGATGCCATATTTATAAAGCGTTTCACGCGACACGTTTAAATCTTTGGCAACTCTTGATAGCGGCTCCCCTAATGTAGTTCTAGCTCTTGCCTGCTCAAGTAGTTCCTCGCTAATTTTACGACGGCCACTGTATTTACCTTCGGCTTTAGCAATGGCAATGCCCTCGCGTTGTCGCTCACGAATCAATTCGCGCTCAAACTCAGCGAATGCAGCCAGCATGGTCAATTGTAGCTTGGCCATGTGGTCATTCCCTTCAGGGGAAAATATTAAGTTATTTTTATTAAAACTCACCGTAGCTCCCTTCGCCAATATCTGTTCGACGAGATTAAGCAGGTCTTTAGCGTTGCGCGCTAACCGATCAATGGAATGCACATGCATGCAAAGTATCGCCATGCCTAATGTACGCAAGGCACTCCTGAAGAATAGGGCGCTGCGTGTCCTTACCCGACAGCTTCTCGGTAAAAGTCTTGTTAAGACGTAGACCATCCAGTTGCCTGATGGTATTTTGATCGACACTTGAAACTCGAATGTAGCCTACTTGTTGACCTGTCATTTTTTTACTCATCTTTCATAGTTGATTGCCTATTAAGATTTATAGCATGCAATGACATCTTGTCAATTTTAGGTATTTCGAATCTATCTGACAATGAATCCCGTGATTTGTGAATGTCAGTTGAGGTAGACTCTAACTGACAAGTGCTTAGGCGTTACGTGAATAAATGTTGATTCATTTTGTGAGGTGGTGATTGTCGCAACAAGACTTTGGCTCAGAAATTGTTGCTGTCTTATCAAGACGGAGGAGTATCTGCCTAGCCTAAACCTGCATGTTGGAG
Source organism: uncultured Pseudomonadota bacterium (assembly GCA_903846555.1). Lineage (GTDB taxonomy): Bacteria > Pseudomonadota > Gammaproteobacteria > Burkholderiales > Methylophilaceae > Methylotenera. The sequence goes on along the minus strand of CAINBI010000127.1, from coordinate 1,662 downwards.
CGTGTAAATTAAACTGTGTAAACGCCTTGTTGGTACGCAATTAAAACTACCCAAAATACGCAACTAGTGCGCGCCTAAAATTACCCAGAGTGATTAACCTACCTGCTCTTTTAATGAGCAGGATTAACAGGAGATGATCACCATGAAAGATTTTGGAATAATTCGACGTATGTATTACCGCGATGGGCTATCGTTATCAGAGATAGAGCGGCGCACTGGACTAACGCGCAAAACAGTCAGGGGTTGGCTGAAAGCGGCGGAACCGATATCGACGCAAGGTTTTTGATGAACCTTATAGAAGCACACTCAAGAGTATTATAGAGAAGATAGGTAAGCCACCGCCCAGCATCGGAAAGTGGCAGTACGCACAAAAGAAAAGTTGAAAGAGGCCACCAATGATCACATGAAGATGTTGAGTGCCACGCCTGAGCGCGTAAAGTCATATTTCCAGGATAAGCGGATTCTGTATGCAGCTTAATTTCATAAACCTTTAATTGCTAGGTCAATAAGGGCACCCAAAAGTTGATAATGTCATAATATTGCATCACCTAGCTGCTTATTGTTATGAGGGTATCCTTAATTTTCGAGTATTGAGGCAATGCTTTAACGTTGCTTGTCATATAGGTCAAACATTAATCTCCGAAAATCTGAGGCTTTATCTGGATAAATTATCGAGTTATTTATTATGTGCTCGCATAATCCTGCCTTTTTCACGATCCCAATCACGCTCTTTTTCTGTGTCGCGTTTATCGTGCTGCTTTTTACCTTTGGCTAGGCCAATTTGTACTTTAACGCGGCCTTTTGAAAAGTGCATGTCCAGCGGCACTAATGTGTAGCCTGCGCGTTCAACTTTTGCGATAAGCTTGATGATTTCTTCGTTATGTAACAGAAGCTTACGCGTTCTAATGGCATCTGGTCGAACATGGGTAGATGCTGCACCAAGCGGCGTGACGTGGCAGCCGATTAAATAGATCTCGCCGCGCTGGATAATGACATAGGCTTCTTTGATATTAACGCGATTATCTCGAATAGCTTTAACTTCCCAGCCTTCTAAAACAACGCCCGCTTCGTATTTATCTTCGATAAAGTAATCAAAAAAAGCTTTTTTATTTTGTGCAATGCTCATAAAACTGAATATTTCTTGGCGAATGACTTAAAATGGCATTTTACTCTACTTATGCCTGAGTTCGTGTCAGAGTTCGTTTCTACGTTGCTGGATATTCGGTATTCGAACACTCATTATTAGCCTTAATTCTAAAGACTTAAAAAATACAGAGGGTCGCATGGCGCAAGTTCAAAAAACCGTTTTCATCAACCACTCGGCCAGTCGCATGTATGCGCTAGTGGATGATGTGAATAAATACCCCGAGTTTCTGCCTTGGTGCGGTGGGGTTGATTTAATTAAGCAGGATGAGGCTTCTACCATTGCAACATTGCATATTTCTTATCATGGTTTACATCAAAAATTTACCACTGAAAACCATAAAACATTTCCGAACTTAATGGAAATAAAGTTAAAGGATGGACCTTTTAAACATCTTGAGGGCGTTTGGCGCTTTACAGAGCTTAATGAAGAGGCCTGTAAAGTGGAGTTTATGCTGAATTATGAATTTACAAATGTCATTATAGAAAAAATCATCGCGCCAGTTTTTAGCCATATTG
>CAINBI010000126.1 GCA_903846555.1 uncultured Pseudomonadota bacterium | reverse complement strand
GTTAGTTGGGTTGTCAAATCTAGCTAAATTTTAGCTACGGATTTAAAGTGATTGCAGAATGGATTGGTTTTGCGTGGGAATCTTTGCCGTTAGCGAGGCGATATAGTTTCTGTGTAAGTATGACTTATTAGGAACTGGTAGAGCAGAAACAAATTGTATCAAAGCGCTAGGAATATTCGTTGAACAATTGCGTCGCAAGGCTGAAAGTGCTGGTAGCAAGTTGATTGATTTGCACACTTGGTCGCTGAAGGTGTGGCAGTAGGACCACATCACCGAAGTTTGCACAAAGAAGCGGATGAGTCGGCGGTAGTATGAGTTGGTGGATTTTCCCCTGCCTTTGGGTATTATCATTCAGCGCTTGATTTTAGATTTAAATGACACTCGTGCAAAACTTTCAGAATAATTGACCTGCATCAAATTTAGTTGAGTGCTATAGCCCAATATAACGACGTGATGGGTTGATTCATGATGGCTTAATTTGCTAGGTTGACATAAAAATTAAGGATGGGTTGAAATGATAGTGAACGTTAACGTTGATATTGCTTTCGATATTACTTTTGATTAAATGATGCCTACGCCATTTTCGATTCTGGTGTTTTACGCTGGCAGTTCTTCGCTAAAGTTTGCACTTTTTGAGGTGCTCGCAACGGGTTTTATAAAGCCGGTTATTCGAGGCGCAGTGAGCGATATTGGCGGTGTGCCTGCTTTAGATTGGAGTGATGGAACTGCGTATGGCAGCACGCCTATATTGGTTCACTCTCAGCAAGAGGCTACAGACTGTGTACTGGACTGGCTGCAAAATTTATGGCCATTTGGTTCTTTGCTTGAGCGTGTGACGGTGGTGGCGCATCGTATTGTGCATGGCGGCGTACATTTTAGCTCGCCAATAATCGTGACGGATAAAGTGATGGCGCAGCTTGACCAACTAACGCCATTAGCCCCATTGCATAATCCTCAGGCGATGGCTGTGATGCGTGAATCTCAGAATGTATTTTCTAATAAGATTTTTTTGAGTGATAAACCTGCTTGTAAAGTGATGACTGTTGCGGTATTTGATACTGCTTTTTTTAGTCATTTGCCGCAATATACCGATTATGCTTTGCCAGAAAGTTTGCTTAAACAACATCATATTCAGCGATTTGGTTTTCATGGGTTTGCGCATCGTTACATGGTTCAACGTTATTGCGCCTTGCGTCCAGACCATGCGCAGCAGCACCGAGTTATCTCATTTCAACTAGGGAGCGGTTGTTCTGTCACTGCCAGTCAGAATGGTCAGCCAGTAGATACCAGTATGGGGTTCACCCCGCTTGAAGGTTTGGTGATGGCCACGCGTGCTGGCGATATTGACCCAGGATTGTTAATTTATTTACTTAAACATGGTCATTTATTAGACGACTTGGAAGATAAGCTACAGCATCAATCCGGGCTGTTAGGCATCGCAAAGACGACTGGGGATATGCTATCTCTGTTGGATTTACAAGGCACTGATGAAGATGCCAAGCTGGCGGTTGATATGTTTTGTTACCGTGCGCGCAAGTATTTAGGTGCTTATATGGCTGTTTTAGGTCGCGTAGATGCGGTTATTTTTGGGGGCGGTATTGGCGAGCATTCGCATGAAATTCGCCAGCGGATTTGTGCCAATATGGATTGGTGCGGTATGCAGCTTGACGAGCAGCGCAATCAGTTGGCTGACCAGTCTAGTAATAGTTTGGCGTATGGTACTGAAATGCTTATTTCTGCCGATACGTCTAAAATCAGCGTGTATGTCATTGCCGTGAATGAGGAACTTGTGATTGCCGAAGATGCACGAGCCGAGGCGATGCATTATCAATCTGGCGTGATTAATGTCGTATTTTCTGACTATAAGCAACATGGTGCTTATTAGCGGTTTTTAACTCACCTCGTATAAGCCTCAATCAAATAACGCCGCATCATGCGATGGCTGTTGAAATACGAGGCATTTTTGCTAATCGCATTTTTCATCACTTTAGTCCAGCCGCTCACATCCTGATGGTAATAAAGCGGCAATACCACTTGCTCTAATTTGGTATATAAATCTATTGTATCACTGCCATTAGTGCTGAACATACTGCCGATAGCCCAGCCAGTGATGCCTTCCATGCAACCTTCAACCCACCAGCCATCCAGCACCGATAAACTAGGCACGCCATTGAGCGCGGCTTTCATTCCACTGGTGCCAGAGGCCTCATAAGGCCGCAAAGGCGTATTGAGCCAAACATCACTACCCGAGACTATGCCGTGCGCAATCGCTAGGTTATAGTCTGGCAGATAAACGCTTGGAATAATGCCTTGCAGTCGCTTTGCGTTGCTATGCAACTCGGCGATTAACGATTTTCCACCTGCATCACTTGGGTGAGCTTTTCCACTCATCAGTATTTGAAATGGATATTTTTGAGCAATGGCTTTTAACCTTTCAATATCTGAAAATAACATGTCAGGCCGTTTGTAGGCGGTCATGCGCCTAGCAAACGCTAATATAGGAATATTGAGGTCAAACTTAACACCAGTTAAATCAACAATCTGCTCGATAAGCTTTATTTTTGCCTGTTGATGCGCAACCCTAATGGCTTCATCGCTAATGCAACATTCTGCGCGTGTCAGCAACTCAGGCTCGTGATGCCAGCCCGGAATATGCTCAGTGTAAAGCTCGCGAAAACTTTCTGCCGCCCAAGTAAAAGGGTGTACGCCATTGGTGATGGCATGCACCTGATAACCGGGGAACATTTTATTGGAAACTTCGGCATGACTTTTGGCGACACCATTGACGTATTCACTTAAATTTAAGGCTAAGCGCGTCATGTTCAGGGCATCATCTCCCGCCAGACTTCTAATGGTTAACATATCGAAAGTATTATCAAAAATACGGTTAACCAAAGCATAGTCAAATCTATCATGCCCAGCTTCCACTGGCGTGTGGGTGGTAAAGCTGCACATTTCCCGCACACGCGGAATATCATAATGCGGTTCACCAGCTCTTAGTTCGTTCAAAGGGTAGGCGTGGCGGCGTAATAACTCTACGCCTAAAAATGCCGAATGGCCTTCATTCATGTGATAGTGAAAAATGCTAAAGCCCAGCGCTTGTAGCAAGCGCACGCCACCGATGCCCAGCACAATTTCCTGCTTTAAACGGTAGGTAGCATCACCGCCGTAAAGGTAATGCGTTAGCTCACGATCTTCAGCGCTATTTTCGTTCAGGTCAGTGTCTAGTAAAAGCACTGGTTGTTTGCCGCCGCTAAGTCCTTCAACCAAAAAAAGCCACGCGCTTATCCAAACAGATCGACCTTCTATGGTAACGGCTACTTTGGCATCCAGCGGTTTTGCCCAGAGTTCTGGCAGCCAATAATCAGGCAACTCCAACTGATTTCCTTGTTCATCTATCCTTTGCTTAAAATAGCCCGCACGACTCACCAGACTAATGGCGACCATCGGCAGCATTAAATCAGCTGCCGAGCGCACCATGTCGCCTGCCAGCACACCCAAACCACCAGCGTAAGTGGGGATTTCATTACGCAGCGCAATTTCCATAGAAAAATAGGCCACCCGTGGAGAATGTATGAACGCTTCAAGCATGGCTTACCTTTCATGGTTTTTATGGTGATTCACATTGCTTTAACAACCCAGCTTTAACAACTTAGCTTTAACCATACGCTGCTAGCAACTCAATCTTGATAGTAAGTAATTTAACATTATGAATTTTGATATACATCAAAAGTCACATTCAAAACCATTTTAACATGGACAGTGGCATTAATTAAGTTTGCATATCAAATTTTGATTATAAGCGGATAACCTGATGTTAATACAAGAAAAATTCGACCATTGGGCCAATGGTTACGGCGTTATCCGGCACACAAAAGAAACCGAGCAATGGGTGCATGAAACATTGCATTTATTGCAGGCACGCGGTGTAAAAATTGAGACCTCGCTTGATCTTTTGTCTGCGGCGGATCGATTAGCCAATGCTGCAATGTGGCTAGTGGTTCACATGACTTACGCAAATAAGGTCAACCTTGATGGTAAGCCGTTATCACAGGAAGATTTTTAAAGGCTAGGCTAGATAAGGCTGAGTTAATTTTAACGGCGATAGGTGCATTTCAGATGATAGAAACCCATAAAGCTGCTGAAAGGTTAGAGCAACGTGGCATTAAAGTAGCCGTTAATTATTTAATCGAACCAGGCCGATTCCGCCAACAAGGACTAAACCGCTCGCGCGGTAATGAGCGCGACGGTCAGTGGTAATAAATAGATTGACAGAAATATGCTACAGCTTAAGTTGGGAAGTGAGGCAATCCGCCTCAATTTTCGACAGGAGCAGCATCATGACCACAGTC
>CAINBI010000125.1 GCA_903846555.1 uncultured Pseudomonadota bacterium | reverse complement strand
TATCTGGGCGCGTTTCACTTCTTTTTGATTCATGAGTTTGTCCATTTCTTAATTTCCGCCGCTGTTTTAATTGCGGTAAGTTTAATCAATAGCGGACATTTCTATTTGGGAGAAAGCGGACATTATCACTTTGCGCTAACACACGGGTGGCTTACCAGTTGCCGATTGGTGGCAAAGGCTTTAAACTCGGCGGTGCTTATTCAGATACACGCTACAAATTTATGTTTAACACCGCCAAATTACACGGCAGCGCCAGCAGTGCCAGTATCTATGGCACTTATCCATTCATCCGCAGCCAAGCCAGCAACCTATACGGTACACTGACACTTGAACAAAAAAACCTCACCGATGTGCAAGCCATCATAACCACAGACAAAAAAATCTACCTAGGCAACCTCGGCCTAGTCGGCAAATATCAAGACGGCATATTTGGCGGCGGCATCACTTCTTTTGATAGCTCACTTGTTACCGGAAAACTCAGTATGGATTCCCTCTCATTGAGTCAAGACACAGGTGCAACTTCAGCCAACAGCAACGGCAAATTTAGCAAGCTCAATATCAACCTAATTCGTTTACAACACATCACCGACGATAACATCTTATCTATTGCAGTATCAGACCAGCAAGCCAGCAAGAACCTGAGCTCGTCAGAGAAGTTTTACCTAGGCGGCGCTAATGGCGTTCGCGCTTATCCACAAGGTGAAGCAGGCGGTGACCAAGGCTGGATGATTAACGCAGAACTGCACCACAGTTTTACGAATAACCTGCAAGGCATAGCGTTCTATGATTCAGGCTCGATAGACATTAACCACAATGCCTACCTGACAGACAACAACACTCGCAGCATCAGTGGTGCGGGTTTTGGTTTAAATGCACAATACAAAATGCTACAAATAAAAACCGCAGTGGCATGGCGGCTTTTTGGTGGTCAGGCAAACTCAGAGCCAGTGACGATGGATCGTAACCCGAGATTGTGGATACAAATTAGCGGAGCGATTTAATTAACTAAGTCGCTTTAAGTGGACAAAACACCTGCCCTGCGAGGACCGTCGCTATTGGCTCGCAGTGCAGGTGTTTTGGTTGTGGGTTTAAAAATAAGGCCTTTGCGCCTGTACTTTTTACGGTTAAAAGCCCTGATACAATGCGCTCGGATTATAATTAAAAACTTACCACTAAAATAACGTAAATCTACTTATGGCCACTATTCCAAAATTTGTCGGTGTTACAGGCTTGCCTCGGGCTGGCTCAACGTTACTGTGCCAGTTACTGGCACAGCACCCTGAAATCAATTGCGAAGGCCATAGCTCACCCTTATGTAATACGCTGCTGGGTATTCGCCGCATGGTTAGCGATGATACGTTCTTTCTATCGCAACTTGATAACGCGTTTGCCAGCAGTTATGCGCATTTAGCTTCGGCCATGCAGGGATTTTTGCAAGGCTGGTATCACAATGCCAAAGAAGCTGTGGTGGTGGATAAAAACCGTGCTTGGTTGCATGCTATTGAGTTATTGTTGCATATTCAGCCAGAAGCCAAGTTGATTGTTTGCGTGCGTGAGTTGGGGCAAATTTATGGCTCGATTGAGGCGCAGCATCAAAAAACTATCTTGCTTGATTTTATTGATCACTTGGCAGATTACGACCGTTTTGGCCGTGCCGACATTCTGTTTGCCAAAGACAAAGCTATCGGTGCACCCTTAACCTCCTTACACGCCGTGCCAGATTTACCCAAACAGGTACATGAGCGTTTGTATTTTGTGCGCTTTGAAGACCTGATAGAACGACCAACTGCTTGCATGAGCCATATTTACGCCTGGCTGGGTTTAAGTGCTTTTGAAATTGCGCCAGATAAATTAGAAAAAGGCCTTCGTGAAAGCGACAGCCATTACCACATGAAATACACGCATCAGCAATCTGAGCAGATGATAAAACCTAAAAAACACGAGATTCCACCGCGTATTCAAGCGCAGATTGAAAATGCTTACGCTTGGTTTTATCAGGCTTATTATCCACAAAAGAATAAATAACGGCATCGTTAGTTATGTGTTATTTGCTATCTCCTGCGGTTATTTAAGCTGCTTGCAATACAGACCGGCCCATGAATAGCACACTAAAAAATCTATGAGTCAGCAACCCAATACTAATATTGTGAGATATGGGAGTCATGTTTCTGCCGATGAGCATGCCCGCCTGCTTGGTCAGCAGCCATTAACACTCTGGTTCACTGGCTTAAGCGCTTCTGGAAAATCAACATTGGCTTACGCCTTAGAGCACGTATTGATGAATGTCGGACGCGCTTGTTATGTATTAGACGGCGACAATGTTAGGCATGGACTTAACCGAGATTTAGGCTTTTCATCCGAAGATCGCAGTGAGAATGTTCGCCGTATCGCGGAAGTTGCCAAACTGATGAACGAAGCTGGTCTAATTGTGATTACCGCGTTTATCTCGCCTATGATCGCTGACCGCAGCATGGCCAAACACATTGTCGGGCAAGCATGTTTTAGAGAGATTTATGTGAGTACGCCGCTTTCAACCTGCGAAGCACGTGACCCTAAGGGCTTATATGCCAAGGCGCGTGCAGGCCAGTTGGCTGAATTTACTGGAGTCTCGGCCATTTATGAACCGCCGCTCTTGCCTGATATAACGCTAGATACTTCACACGAGAACCTTCAGGATAATCTCGACATACTGCGGTCATGGATGTCGCTAGATTTACCGTAGAAAATCCAATAATTGCACAAGCGTAAATTATTATCGACCCGGCAATTAAAGGTTAAAATAATTTAATTAGCTAAACCTCTGGCCTTGCTGGGCTAACCAAGGTTTGACCTATACATCGGTCAACTTGAAACTTCCATCTCTAACAAAAGCGGATCTCTAAAAATTGTATTTTATAGCCAATAGCGGGCATTTGTGAACACACCGCAAAGCTGTCAATTATTGTTAGAAAAATCAAAATTTATTTTTTATGCCAGCAAAAGTTAAGTTAAATTTTTGTAAATATATCTTTAAACGATTAGTATCATTTTGGCTTGATTTCTGAAGCCTAGATTTATTAAACAGCAATCTCCCAGCCTCTGCCAATGTATTACAGGCTTTACAAATCTTAATAACTTCGACTAGTTGTGATTGTTCAAATAGATCAATGTTTAATAACACAGAAGAATCTAAAGTTATATCAAGCAAAGTTAAAACGTCATCAGTCCCGTTGGTGGTAAGTGATTGCCAATTATTTTGTAGCCTTTTAATTTCGTCGTCTGCAATATTTACAGTAATACGTCCACCATCGGCAAGTGTAGCCATACGTGTAATGCTGGCATTTAGGTCTCTAAAGTTAGCGAGCCATAAGGCTTTTGGCGATGTTGCAAAATCTAGATATAGTTTTAGAGCAGATTCATTGAAGCTTACTTTATAGCCAACAAGTTTAGTTATTTTCTTAATTTCATAATAAATATTGGGTTCTAAATCTTCAATTCTAGCTTTGAGGGAAGGTAATTCATAAGTCCATAAGTTTATTCTGGCAAGCAAATCTTCTCTAAACTGGCCAGATTGAATATGTTTATGCAGTTGTCTATTGGTGCCTGCAATCAATTGAAAGTCACTGCTAACTTCTTTATCTGAACCGAATGGAGTGAAGGTTTTATCTTCTATAGCCCTTAGTAGCATGGCTTGCTCATCAAGACCAAGCTCCCCTATCTCATCTAAAAATAGAACACCTTTGTTGGCTTCACGCAGCAAACCTGCGCGTTCACTATTTGCGCCAGTGAATGCACCTTTTATATGACCAAATAAAGCAGACATTGCATTTTCACCACGCAGCGTAGCGCAGTTAACTTCAACTAGTCTTCCCTCTAGCTGCATACGTTGTTTTTTTAATGCAAATATACGCTTGGCAAGGTGTGACTTTCCAGCCCCAGTTGGGCCAGTAAGTAATATCGGCGCGCTAGATTTAATGGCTACCTGCTCAATTTGTTCAATCATTTGGTTGAATGCTTTATTGCGCGTTTCAATACCATCTTTTAAATATTCGTTAGCGGCAAGCGATTCCACCGCGAATCGGGAGGCAATTTGGTCGTATTGCGACAAATCTAAATCGATAATCTGCACAGCACCAAGCAAGGCATTTGGTTCGCCTTGTTTTACTGGTGAAGTTTGCAGCAGCTTTGCTGGTAAATAGTGCGCTTCTGTCAGCAAAAACAAGCAAATTTGCGCCACGTGCGTGCCAGTAGTAATGTGTACAAAGTAGTTTTCTTTTTCCACATTAAAGCGTTGGCTGTTAGCAAATGCGTAAAGCTGACTGTACACAGTTTCAAAATCCCACGGATTTTGGTAATCAACTTCATATAAAAGCACTAATGTTTGTGGCGATATTTCACGCATATCTTCTGCGGTAAGTTCTGCTAGTTGTTTTTCATCTTTGTGGTGAATCAGAACAAATTTCGACACCTCAAAATTAGGCTGCATTAGGATAGAAATGCTTGGCCGCCAGCGCCCAAAACGCCCTTTACCTAAACCGCCATGATCTAAACGCGAACCTAAAATACCGAATACAATATTATTCATAAAAGTAAAATATTATTTATTAAGATAGATATTATTGTAATGCAATATATATAAAACGAGTAAATTTATTATTTAAAAAAACAATTTATCTATTTAAATCATGTTGTTATAAAAATAAATCATTACACAATGGTTGTTGGCACAACCGTTGCTATGTATATATTAAGAAATATCCGAGTGTAGCGAAGCCTGATTATCGCATCTGTTTTGGGAACAGAAGATCGTAGGTTTAAATCCTACCACTCGGACCAAAATGAAATTAAATGAATAGGTAGATAAAAAGTGCAAACAACATACGAAGTCATCGATAAACAAAACCATAAATTGGTTAAATCTTGGACGCGTGGCGTGAGCTTTGATGAAAATGCGATAAAACAAGTTTTGAACATGGCGAGCTTGCCCTTTATTCATTCGCACATTGCCATTATGCCTGATGTGCATTTAGGTAAAGGTGCGACGATTGGTAGCGTCATCCCCACCATTGGCGCAATTGTTCCTGCGGCGGTAGGTGTGGATTTAGGTTGCGGGATGATGGCAGTTAAAACTAGTTTAACTGCCAATGATTTGCCAGACTCATTAAGCAATTTGCGTCACGAAATTGAAAAAAATGTGCCGCATGGTCGTAGTGCCAATTACCAGCATGGTCGCGATAAAGGTAGCTGGAATAACTTGCCAGAAGATGTTATGCAAGCTTGGTTGCCGTTAGATGTTAGTTTTAATTACTTGTGCGAAAAGCATCCGTTTTTAAAAAATACTAACAACAAACAGCACCTTGGCACATTAGGCACGGGTAACCACTTTATTGAGGTATGTTTAGATGAAAACCAAGCTGTATGGGTAATGTTGCATAGCGGTTCTCGCGGTGTTGGCAATAAAATTGGCTCTGAATTTATTGAGCGTGCAAAAAAAGATATGGAGCGTTGGTTTATTCATTTACCCGACAAAGATTTGGCCTACATTCCAGAAAACAGTCAACATTTTAGGGATTATGTTGAAGCTGTGGGATGGGCCCAAGGATTTGCCAAAGTGAACCGTGAGGTCATGATGCAACGCACGTTGACAGCGATGCAAACAATCCTTAAAAAGCCATTTACTGCTCATTTAGAGGCGGTTAATTGTCACCATAACTATATCAATAAAGAACATCACTTTGGTAGCGATGTGTGGGTGACACGCAAAGGTGCGGTAAGCGCAAACGCAGGCGAGATGGGCATTATTCCTGGCAGTATGGGAGCGAAATCTTTCATTGTGCGTGGCCTTGGCAATCTAGATAGCTTTTGTAGCTGTAGCCACGGCGCAGGGCGCGTCATGAGCCGTACTGAAGCCATTAAAAAGGTGAGCATGGATGAGCATATTGCGGCTACTGCTGGTGTGGAATGCCGAAAAGATAAGAGCGTGATTGATGAAACGCCTAGTGCTTACAAAGACATAGATAAGGTAATGGCTGCACAAAGCGATTTAGTGGAAATTGTCCATACTTTAAAGCAAGTTGTTTGTGTAAAAGGCTAATAAGTAAGCTTAGTAGAGATAGGGGCAAATGCCCAAAATGCATTTGGTGAATATCGTTGGTTAGCGGAGCTGGTTCAAAAAGCCAGCCTGACACAGTTTAAGTTTTTAAGCGCGTGTATCAGCCAACAAGATAGCTAAATATTTGCGACTATAGCTCAGCCTGGTAGAGCAACGGATGCACAACATCCGCATGTCGCTGGTTCGAATCCAGCTAGTCGCGCCAACTCACTGTAGCTCAGTCTGGTAGAGCAACGGGGGAAACCCGTCTGTCGGTGGTTCGACTCCACCCGTGAATTACTTCTAAAAAGTAATTAAATGGATAAGCCGCAAGGCCTTCGGTTCGAATCCGAAAGCAGTGTTAAAAATGTAGTAATGGCGCGCGCTATCGGAATTACAAGATTAAACGTAAAAAGTAAATTGCTAGCTGTTTTGGTAACTTATTAAAGACAATTATTTTTGTAATACCAACTTGGTGCTTACCAGTATTGTGGCTAAGAATTGAAATTCCATTTTAAGCCTATTGCTTACGCAAGTGTCTGAAAGTTAGACGTATTCCTAAGCAACAAAAACAATATTGCTAACTACCAAGTGGGGCAAACCACTTTTATAAAATAAAGGATATAAAAAATGTTTAGAAAAACAATCATTATTGAAGCAAACCAATTGGGCTTGCTATACAAAGACAAACAATTTGTAAGCGTGTTAGAAAAAGGCGTGTACAAACTTTGGGATTTTAAAAAAAGATATACGCTAAAAACTGTATTTATGAATACAGTAAACCGCGAAATCACTTGTGAAGAAATGTTATCGTTATTGGATGAATATGCCAATTCGTTTGGTCATTTAGCCGAAACTTGGGAAACAGGCGAGCAAGATTTAGGTTTGGTGTTTGAAGCCAATAAACTGGTGGATATTAAACTGCCTAACCAACGCGGCGCGTTTTGGAAAAATGTTCGTGCGATGCGCGTAGAAAAAGTGAACATTGCAGACAATTTTAAAATTGAAGAGCGCACCGCCGCCTTAATGCTGGGTGCTGAGAGTGAAAAGTTGCGTAAAGCAGCGGGTAATACCATTTATGCGGTCACTGTGCCAGAAGGCTTTGTGAGTTTTTTGGAAGTGAATGGCCAAGTCACAGAAGCATTGTCGCCTGGAACGTATGCTTGGTGGAAATTTTGCCGCGTGCTAAAAACCAAGTTATACGATACACGTTTGCAAAACATGGAAATTAATGGTCAAGAAATTTTGACCAAAGATAAAGTGAGCTTGCGCATTAATTTATCGGCCACCTGGCAAATTTTGGATGCAGAAAAAGTTCGCTTAAATTTGGCAGATCACACTGACTTTTTGTATCGTGAAATGCAACTGGCACTAAGAACCGTAGTTTCAACGCAATCGCTAGACCAGTTATTGCAAGATAAAAACTTGCTTAATGAACAAGTGCAAAAAATTGTGGCGGCAAAAGCAATTGAGTATGGTCTTGTAGTTAAAACCGTAGGCGCACGCGATATTGTGTTACCAGGTGAGATGAAAACAATTTTGGCGCAAGTTGTAGAGGCTGAAAAAGTGGCCGAAGCTAACTTGATTAAACGCCGAGAAGAAACGCAAGCGACTCGCTCATTGCATAACACTGCCAAGGTGATGGAAGGAAATCCAATTTTATTGCGATTAAAAGAGTTAGAAAGCCTGGAAAAAATCACGGCACGTATCAGTACATTAAATGTATATAGTGGCTTAGATGGTGTGATGAATGATATGGTGAAACTAACCGATCGAACTAAAGTTAACTAGTTCTCATCCAGAAACGTAACCATATGATTTTATTTGATAAAACGTAATTTTGCAGTGGAAAATCCCAGTGAAAATGTTTATAATTACTCTCAAGCCATTGATTGTAAAC
>CAINBI010000124.1 GCA_903846555.1 uncultured Pseudomonadota bacterium | reverse complement strand
TGATGGGTTGAAATGATTGGCGATGGGTTCATGCTGACCATGAACCGCATTTATACAGGAATTTGCTTCGTGTGTCCCGCAGTTTTTTTTATGTCGTTAATACGGGCTTTGTTGGGTTTAACGGGTTAGCCGAATATTTACCATCACGTCGCACTTTACGAACGAATCCTTACGCCTACCCTACTAAGACAGGCAAAATCGACAATTTATGCACCAACGCCCATCGTTCAGCCCGATTGGTGAGTTTGTGGAGTGCGGCGACTCTTCGCCGCACTCCACATTTGGTGGGCTAAACGATGGCCAAGGCCGGTGTCATCAACGTTTGCATTTTGCGACATAATTATTTATGCAATACTGCTCTGACTGGACTACCGTCTGCCCCCTTAAGGTTTAACGGTAAGGCAATCAATTCATAATACCCTTCCTCGGCCTCAAACAAATAAGCACTCTCCATAATGTAAATGTCGTACTCTGAAAGCCAAAGATGAACACGTGGTGATTTACAAGAAAACTCATCAACCGATGGGGTATCTGTAGCCAGCATTCTAACTCCTTTAGAAGACAGATATTCAACTGCTGGCTTTTCCAGAACTGGATAGTCACAGGGAAAACACTGGCTGTGCCAAGATTTTGATGCGCGTGTTTTAAGCAATACCCTTTCAGTCCATTGTCCTTGCCTGATACAGTCTTGGGCGGTAATAACGCTTCCCTCAACAGAGCTAAGGTCTAGCAATCTGGCTTTACCCATGAAAACATCAATTGGAATTTCGTCTATGGACTTTCCCGCTTTAAGATAGTGGCTCGGTGCATCGATATGGGTAGCAATCTGGGTTAGCAGGGTAAGTCTAGTGAGGAAAAATCCAGCACCCTCACTGGTTGAGCTGATATGAGTCAGTTTATAGGATTCAAAACTAGGCCATGAGGTATAGTCCTGACCAATAGGAAGAGAAATATCCAAAAAGTTGTTCAAATTATGCAAGTGTAGCCTTTAGTCTCTGAATATCATGATAACGGGTGTAAATATCCAGTCTGGGTGCGGCAAGACGCTGGTCACGCAAATCTTCGAGTTGACGTAATAATACGTCGAGTGGGTTCCCACTGCTGGAAATGCTGTCATGGCTTGTTTGTTGTTGTGACGGGATATTAAAAAACTTTTCCACCAGTTCATTATGATGCTGGCGAGAACATTCACCATGTTTTTCACAAACATCAATAAAATTACTCAGATTGTTTTTAAACAATTTTGAGGATTTCCCTGTTGGTAAAACAGCAAGAAAACTGTCCATCAGGTTTGGCTGGCTAATACAATCACGCAACTTGTGTTGCTCATCAGGCATGATGTATAACAATTTATTGTTTAATAGCTGTAAGTACTGAATTTGCTCTGATCTACATAATCCAAGTAGCAAATCAATGATATTAATATCGGCAAAGTCACCACCGTTCGTACCACGATACACCTCAGAACCTACAGGATGGGGTTTGAAATAATTACGGAAGTTGTAAAAAAAACGATCCGTATCAAGTTCTTTATAGATTAGGTTATTAATTAACATAACTTCATCAAGTGCCGCCTCGGCAGTTTTCAGTAAATTAGTTGTTGCGGGATGTGAAATTCCCAGTGGTAATATCTGTAACAAGGCGTTGGCAGCCTGTTTATAAGCAAAGATGCTACGGGTGTTGTAATCCAGAAAAACAATTTCATCGTTGAGATGAGTAAAGCTTTTATAGCGTCCATTGATAGCAGTGTTATGCGTGGTTAAATGACTGGTAATTAAACGTGGGGCAACCCCCAGGAATGCTCCAAGTTTCAGAGCCAGAGAAAACACTACTTTCAATGAGTCGGTTGAATCGCCTATGGCTTTATTAATTTCGTGGCGGTAATAGGCTGCCATGTAAAAACCGATATTGCCCAGTAAATTAAAATTCTGTTCATAATTTAAAGCCCGATAATCCAATTCAACCAGATCATTAATCAACTCCAGTCCTTCCTGATAGAGGGCTGATTTTAGTTCTGTACCGACATGCGGGCTATTGCATTTGTTTTCCTCGGCAAAATACAGTTCTTCAAGTGCCGTGTTTAATTCGCAAAAACGGTCACGAATCCAATTGTCCAATTGATTATCATGTATTGACATCACGTATCCCATCCTCTTGTTCTTAATTTTGTAGTAACAGTTTGGCAAGCTCATTAGCCAGGGTTTTTACATGCGGACTTTGCATCATATTGATGTGTGTCCCAGGCACTGAATGTTCAGTGACTTCAGCGTTGGTATATTCTGCCCAGCCCCAGTTTTTTCGCGTGTCTTCAAATTGACTCGTTGTATTTACTTCTGTGGCACGAAACAAATGAATCGGGCAACGCAATTTTCCGTGAATTCGATAATTACAATGTGCCTGTAGGGTGATGCTGTAGGTACGCACTGTTGCCTTTAGTTCGTCGACCAATGATTTAGGGGCAAACAAAATTTCATGTCCCTGACAGCGTTGCAAGGCTGTTTCATAGGCCGTTTCCAAATTTGGCAAGGCTTGTAAATCCAGTAAAGACAGGTTTAGATCAACGTGTTCTTGAATCTCCAAGTCTGCTATAAATTTTGCCAACCAGTTTAATTCGGTGAAGTGCGCATAGGGATTCGATTGTGACAAGACCGGTGCGCAGGTATCCAGAATCACCAGTAAGGCTACGGTTTCACCCTGTTGCTCAAGTTGCCGTGCCATTTCAAACGCTACAACACCACCTGCGGAATGTCCCATAAGCTGATAAGGTTCTGTAGACTGCAATTGCTGTAAGGCTTGAATATGGTATTTGGCAAGGTCTTCAACGGTTTCTGGTGTTGATAATCCATCCAGCCCAGGGGTTTGCAGGCCATAAAACCTCTGGCATTGTCCAAGACTGGAGGCCAATGGATATAAATACATCACAGAACCAAGAATGCCTGGAAGACAAAACACTGAACTGGTATTTATGGCAGTTTGCATGGGTACTAGATTAGTGAATACCGGTGTGCTGTCCTGCCTTAACAGTACCGCCAAATCGGCTACTGTAGCGTGTTGAAACAAGGCACTAACAGGGATTCGCCTGTTAAACCGTTCGTGGATTATACTCATAAGCTTAACCACTAATAATGAGTGTCCGCCTAAGTCAAAGAAATTGTCATGTATACCCAGTGGATGAATGTCGAGTACCACTTCCCATATTGCAAGTAATTGCAGTTCGATGGCATCACGCGGCAAACTGCTGTCAGTTTTAAGGACTTTATCCAGTTCGGGCAAGGCTTTTCGGTCGATTTTGCCATTCGGGGTTAACGGTAGACTGTCAATTACCATAAAATAACTGGGGATCATATAATCCGGTAGTCTCGTTTTTAACCACAAACGCAAGTCCGCTATCAGCACATCCCCTCTGTCTTCTGTCAGATAAGCCACCAGATGTTTAGTGCCATCGGCTTCATAGAGATTAACTACAGCTTCTTTAACTGAGGGGTGCTGGCGAAGTTCTGCTTCTATTTCACCAAATTCTATACGTTGCCCACGTAATTTAATCTGGGTGTCTATACGCCCTAAAAATTCAAGCTTACCCTCGGGAAGCCATCGTGCTAAATCTCCTGTTTTATAAACGCGCTCCCATTTGCCAAAAAGCCCAAGCTCAATGAATTTTTCGTTCGTAAGTTCAGGCAGGTTAAGGTAGCCACGCGCAAGCGAAATACCGGCAATACAGAGTTCACCGGCAATGCCCGGTGCTTGGAGTTGCAGTTGACTGTCAAGGATGTAAACACGCACATTGGCAATGGGTTTGCCAATATTCACGTTGTCCCTGTCTGAACTGCAAAGTTCTAGTGTTGTACAAATAGTATTTTCTGTAGGTCCGTAACCGTTAAAAAACCGAACTTTATTTGCCCATTTTTTGATGAGTGCCAAAGGACAGGCTTCACCAGTCATTACCAGTGTTTCCATGCTCGAAAGCGCTTCATCATCTGCGTTGCTCAAAAATGATGGAGGTAAGGTAAGATGGGTAATTTGCTGTTTAACCATGAGCGAGATAAAATTGACACTATCTAGCAGTGCGTCTTTTGTCTCCAGGTACAGGCGCGCTCCCGTTAATAAGGCAATTGCCATTTCGGAGAAAGACGCATCAAAACTGTATGAGGCAAACTGCAAAACACGACTGGTTGCAGTAACACGGTACTCGCTGATTAATACCAATGCCAGATTAACCAGTCCTTTATGTTCAATCATGACTCCTTTGGGTTTCCCCGTTGAACCTGAGGTATAAATAACATACGCCAACTGATTATTTTTTATCGATACCAGAGGATTTTCAGTTGGCTGCTCGTCAATATTTATTTCATCCAGACAAAGCACCATACAGTCATGCTGCAATTCATCCAGCCCAAGCCCTGATTTAATATGGCGTTGGGTGAGGAGCAGCGGGGCTTGGCTGTCTCCCAGCATGTACTGGGTGCGGGCGGCGGGGTAGCTGGGGTCAATCGGCACATACGCCCCGCCCGCCTTGAGTATCGCCAGCAGGCCGATGATCATGTCCAAGGAGCGTTCTACCGCTATGGCTATCAGGGGGTTGCCGCTTAACAACGGCTGTCCATCCGGTGTTGATAGGCTCAGCAGGCAATGGGCAAGCCGGTTGGCCTTGGCGTTAAGCTGCCGGTAGGTTAACGATTCGTCTGCAAAAACCACGGCAATATTCTCGGGGGTCGCCTCAACCTGAGCCTCGAACAAATCCACGATGGTTTTGTCTTGCGGGTAATCGGCCGCCGTGTCGTTCCAGGCTTGCAGTTGTTGGATGTCGGTTAC
>CAINBI010000123.1 GCA_903846555.1 uncultured Pseudomonadota bacterium | reverse complement strand
GATTCAGCTGACACGTCATCCAGAGTCAATTAAAGATGCGTATACGCTGATTAAACAAATCTGTAGTCAGCTTGGCCGGCGTTCCTTTGGCATTATTGTAGATGATGCGACCGACGCGCAGGCGCAAGTGGTGTTTAAAAATATATCGCAGGTTGCCAGACGGTTTATGCAAATTGAGCTGGAGTTTTTTGGGGCGATTCCTAAGGATGAACATCTGACTAAAGCGGCTAAGCTAGGACGCTCGGTGGTGGATGCGTTTCCTTTAGCGTCAGCCTCTAGCGCCTTACAGCAGATTGCACAGCGTTTGGGTTATAAGCACGAACAATACGCCGCTGAAGTTAAGCGCGCTTCTTACATCTAGGCCAAAGGCTTTTTTATGTACACAGCAAATGGCAATAATGATAAAAAAAATGAGATGCTGACCCAGCATGCCGTTTTAGTTAAAAAACTTGCCTATCAACTTAAAGCAAAGCTACCACCCAGCGTAGAGTTAGATGATTTGATACAGGCCGGCATGATGGGCTTACTGGATGCGATTAATCGCTATGAAGATACGCACGGCGCACAATTTGAGACTTATGCAGCACAAAGAATTCGCGGATCAATGTTAGATGAATTACGCAGCTCGGACTGGCTGCCACGCAGTGTGCGCAAAAATATGCGTGATGTAGAAACGGCTATCAGTCAGCTTGAGCAAAGTTTAGGCAAACCGCCTACTGAGAGTGAAGTAGCCAAAAAACTACAGTTAACACTTGAAAACTACTATGTCATGCTCGGCGATTGTAGCGGTCATCAACTATTGTATTACGAAGATTTCCATGAGTCAGAAAGTGGTGAACATTTTCTGGATCGTTTTAAAACAGACAGCTCTAGCGACCCAATTAAAGGGCTGCTTGCTGGCGATTTTCGTAATGCCTTGATCAGTGCTATTGATGCTTTACCAGAACGAGAGAAAGTTCTGATGGGGCTTTACTATGAGCAGGAACTTAATCTAAAAGAAATTGGTGCGGTCATGAATGTATCTGAATCACGCGTTTGTCAATTACATAGCCAAGCTGTCGCCAGACTTCGCGTAAATTTAAAAGAGAAATCATGGACTGGGGTAGTTTAAGTGGCATAGCCATTGCCTTAATCGGCATTCTGTTGGGGCAAGCCATAGAGGGTGGGCGTATGAGCTCATTGGTGCAGCCGGCAGCATTTTTGATTGTGCTGTGCGGCACCTTTGGCGCAGTAATGCTAGAAAGCAATACCAAAAGTTTTATTGCCGGCCTGCTAATGGTGCGTCAAGTCTTTTCAACACCTGTTGATGATAGGCAGGCGCTCGCCAACCGCATCAACATGTGGAGTAATTTTGCGCGTAAAGAAGGTATTTTTATGCTGGAACCATATTTAAAAAGAGAGACGGATTCTTTTGTCAAAAAAGGACTGCAACTAATGATAGATGGCACAGTTCCAGATAAAATACGTGAAATTTGCGCGATTGATATGTACTTTTACGAAATGCAACAACGTAATGCAGCAAAAATATGGGGTGCTGCTGGCGGTTACGCACCCACTGTAGGCATTCTGGGGGCTGTGCTTGGTTTGATTCATGTCATGGAAAATTTATCAGACCCTAGCAAACTTGGTAGTGGTATTGCGGTAGCATTTGTTGCTACTATCTATGGTGTAGGCTTGGCAAACTTAATATTTTTACCTATTTCAAATAAGCTCAAAACAATCATACAGCAAGAAATGACACGCCGAGAAATGCTCTTAAATGCATGGGTTTCTATTGCTGGTGGTGATCACCCAAGAATTGTAGATGAGCGTCTATTGGCTTACCTTAGATAAGAACTGCTAGAAAATATAAGGACACCTCTATTAATTCAATTTTCGTCGTTATGCCACGTTGCTAAAAAAAATTATTCCTTATATATCAAACATATACTGCGTCTTAATTTTTTATTCGCGCCTTGCCTAACTTAGAATATTGAATAAATAGAGATGCCCATAATAGATAAGCTGAAATAAAAGCTGAGAAAAAGCAACTGAACCTACATTTATATGACTAAATTGAAGCTAATATGATTAGAAGAAAACCAATAGAGGAAGACGATGATAATCCTGAGCGGTGGCTAGTTTCGTATGCCGATTTCATCACACTATTATTTGCATTTTTTGTGGTGATGTATTCAATTTCATCAGTTAATAAAGGGAAATATAACCAACTCACCTACTCCATGGGTAGCGCATTCACTGGCGACATTCGTAGTCACGAACAAAAAAACTCCGATAAAACCGTAGGCGATGACAGTAAAATTAAAGGCCAGCAAAAATCTGTCATTAAGCCACTACCGCTCAGCCATCTTTATAACGAAAAAATGCGCAGAGAACGTGAGTACATGTTGAAGATGGGGGTAGATTTATCAAACATGCTCTCGCCGCTGATTATTAATGGCAAAGTACGCGTGGTGCAAAATAATCGTGGCATCCGCATTGACATCAATGACAGCCTGTTGTTTAGCCCTGGTTCAGCAGAAATTTCAGCCTCTGCATCGACTATCATGAATGAGATTTACTCGGTTTTAAAAAGTAATACCCGCTTAATCCAAGTCGAAGGCCACACGGACAACACGCCCATTCATAACACTGCATTCTTCTCTAACTGGGAGCTTTCGGCAGTGCGTGCAAGTAGTGTAGTGAGAATGCTAAGCAACTCAGGTATTACTGAAACTAGACTTAGTGCGCTAGGATTCGGCTCTACCCTACCCCTCACAGAAAACGAAACAGAGCTTGGCCGCGCCAAGAACCGCCGGGTCTCGATCATGATTCTGAATGAGTCACAAAACCAACAAGAAGATAGCTCCGTAGAAATTACACCCAAATAAGCTGCGGGAGCATATTAAACCCTCCATCAATTACTTACTCACGCGTCTTAAAACGATTCAAGAAATTAACTGCTTCATCTACAGGTAACGATAAAATCAAATCAATCTGCTCGTTAAACGCTTTGTTCACAACACTGCCATTGCACTTGCTTAAGGCATTAGTCATCAGGTCCATTTGTTTATAGCTGATCGTTAATGCATAAGCTTGCATTTCTACAAAGATAGATGTTTTTGCAGCATCCAGCGCAAGCTTCGCTGTGCCGCCATAAGCGCGGGCTAATCCGCCAGTGCCGAGATTGATGCCGCCGTAATAGCGAATAACCGCGACACAAACATTAATTAAATCGCGACCTTCTATCAGCTTTAGCACTGGCATGCCAGCGGTACCAGACGGTTCGCCAGCATCAGAAAATCGCGGCACAATGCCCTGCTCAGTTTTAATGCGGAATGCATAAGCCAAGTGATGCGCACTTTGATGTTGCGTAGCAAAGGCACGTAATGCCGCCCCAACTTCCCGCTCATTTTCACAAGGCATCGCCATCGCAATAAATCTGGATTTGGTAATGGTTTGTTCTGCAAATCCTGCCTGAAGAATCGTTAGCAACTATTTGCGCCCACCTAAAATGCTACCCAACACACCGCGAATGATCTGCCGACCTAATTCTGAGCCTATAGTGCGCGCTGCACTTTTCGCTGCAGCTTCAAACACACCATCGGAGCGACTGGCGTAAGGTTTTTTGTTGGTGCCATTTTTACCCCCGCCAAACATACCAGCCCAATCAAAGCCTTCATCCGCATTTGCTTCAATAGCCGTTAGTGCTGCACGACCTTTTAATACTTCGTATGCCGATTCACGATCCAGTGACTTCTCATAGAATCCAAACACATTTGAAGATTTAACAGTTTCACTGCGTTCAGCATCGGTGACAGAGCCAACGCGACTGCCGGGCGGGCAAATAAAGGTGCGTTCCACTGGCGTTGGAATACCTTTTTCATCTAAAAATGACACTAATGCCTCGCCCACACCAAGCTCAGTAATAGCCGTAGCAACATCTAGCTTAGGGTTATTTCTAAAAGTTTCAGCCGCCGACTTAACCGCCTTTTGATCCCGTGGCGTAAAGGCACGCAGCGCATGCTGTACTCGATTGCCCAATTGCCCAAGTACCGCATCTGGAATATCCAGCGGATTTTGACTGACAAAGTAAATGCCAACGCCTTTAGAGCGAATCAGACGCACCACTTGCTCAATTTTCTGTAACAAAGCTTCTGGTGCATCATTAAATAACAGATGTGCCTCATCAAAAAAGAATACCAACTTTGGCTTATCCAAATCGCCAGCTTCTGGCATTTTTTCAAATAACTCTGACAACAGCCAAAGCAATAATGTCGCGTAGATTCTGGGTGAATTAAAAAGCTTATCAGACGCTAAAATATTCACCACGCCATGTCCTTTTGCATCAGTTTGCATCAGGTCATCAAAGTTTAGCGCAGGCTCTCCAAACAATTGGTCGGCACCTTGCGTTTCTAATTCTAGCAAACCACGCTGCACAGCTCCCACACTGGCCGTGGAAATATTTCCATACTGTGTTTGATATTCTGCGGCATTCTCAGCCGCGTGTTGCATCATAGCGTGCAGGTCTTTTAAATCTAATAGTAGCCAGCCTTTATCATCAGCAATCTTAAATACAGCATTTAATACGCCCCCCTGCACCTCGTTCAGGTTAAGTAAACGCGCCAATAGTAGCGGTCCCATCTCAGCAACCGTCGTGCGTACAGGGTGACCTTTTGTGCCAAATACATCCCAAAATGTGACAGGGCATTTTGTATAACTAAATTCCGTCAAAGCTAATTGTTGCAGACGCGCTTCAACCTTAGGATTACCGCCACCCGCTTGGCTTAAGCCAGACAAATCGCCTTTCACATCAGCCATAAATACTGGCACGCCTAGCTTTGAGAAGCCTTCTGCAAGCGTTTGTAAAGTGACGGTTTTTCCAGTGCCGGTTGCACCTGCAATTAAGCCGTGACGATTGGCCATTTTGGGCAAAAGAAAACTTGAAATATCTTTATTTTTTGCGATGAGTATTGGTGTTGTCATGCTGGTCCTAAGCTTTTAATGCGCTTAATTGAAATTTAATTAGCTGCTAACATTTTGGCTGAAAATTCATTTAATTGCAAAAGCAAGCACAGGTCAGCGCGAGTTAATCGTATAAATTGACGAGATTTAATGCGCACGCCCGTTAGGTTTGGCGATTAGAAGATTGAGACTTAATATAGGAATAGACATAAAACACTCAGCAACCTATTGAACAAACTTTGCTGATAGTCATTACAGATAACATTTTAGTGGCTTACAAATAGCGCTTTAACCTAAAAATATGAGATATCCGCATTATGCGAGAGATAGTGGTATCTAAGAAAAAATCCCTGAAACGATCAAATTAGATGCCCTGAGAGGCAATAGGGACGGGCTTCCCAGAGCATCTATTTTAAATATTTTCAGCATTATGTTGTAGGTTCATTAAAGTCCACTAGGATTACGCAGACTAAAAACCTGATCTTATATAGATAGAAATCTAGGAGATAGAAGTCTAGAAAATTGAAGTATTGATAAAACTTTGGTAAACCCTAAGCATGGCTAAGGGTTTACCTCTTAAAACTCACGACTAATTTACAACTTATTTACAGCCAGACGAACGTTGTTTTTCAGCAGAAATCACAACACGACGGTTTGGTGCTAAACATTCAATGGCTTTTTTACCTTTAACATCAGTACAGGCTATAACTGGCTCAGACTCACCTTTACCCACTGCATGTAAACGGCTAGCATCAATACCTTGTGAAACTAAGTAGCCTTTCACTTGGTTAGCACGACGCTCTGAAAGTTTTTGATTGTAGGCGTCTGAACCAATGCGGTCAGTATGACCCGTCACTAAAACTAATTCAAGATCTGGATTACCTTTGATTTTAGCAGCCACATCATCCAGCTCAGCTTTACCATCGGCCATTAGTTTAGCTTTATCAAAACCAAATAATTTTTCAGCTGAAATTGTAATTGTTTCCAATGTAGGCTGACATGCTGGTATGGCTGGCAAAGGGGTTGGCGCAACTTCTGCAACTGGCGCAGGTGCTGGTTCAACCACTACAGCTGGCGCTGGTTCAGCAACAGCAATTACAGGCATAGGTGCTGGAGCACCAAAACGGAAAACGCCGCCTAAGCTAAGTAAAGTATTAGTAATAGTACCAGATGTACTGCCAGTAGCACCTGTAACAGTATTTACTGCATCTAATTTTGCACGACTCCATTGTTCACGTAAATCCACTTGTAAACCAAAAGAATCATTAACCAGATATTGCGCACCTAGACCAACATCAGCTAACCAAGATGTTTTACCACCGTCAACATTAATACTAGGAGCGGTATAATCAATATTATTTCGGGCTGCACCCAATCCAGCTAACAAGAATGGACGGAAGTTGCTACGGCTAAACATATACAATGCATCTAAACCTAATGTGGTTTGTTTATAACGACCACCTACACCTGCGATGCCAGTGTTTTGACTTGCACTGTTATATCCTAAACCACCTTGAATATCCCAGCTTTCACTTAACTCTTTACCTAGTTTGATAAAAGCGCCGCCGGCATTATCAGCATCTAAATCGCTATCAGTATGCATGTAACTCACACCAGGAACAGCATACCAAGCACCGCGGTACATGTCTTCTGCTGATGCAGATAATGCTGCTAGACCCAAGGTTGCAGCAACTGCAATTTTAATAAGGTTATTTTTCATTCGTTTTTACTCCTAATGTAAGTATATCTGTAATAAATCTATAGCCCGATGTTACGCATTCCAGCTATTAAGCGCAATGTTCCAACACAACAAATTAGCGGCTTTCGGCATCTTTTGTTGTTTTTTTACAACAAAACTACATTACTTTACTTATAGCTTTAATTTTATCGGCATTCAATCCCAATTCACGCTTATTTTCATCACAAACGCCACCTCTAAAACCCATGTATGTGGGATTAAGTTCTTTCGCAATCGCTATATGTTGTAATTTCAACGACCCTGCCAAGCCAAAAGTAAGATCCAAGGCGAGTACTTTTTGAGCAAACGCTTTACGCCGTGGCTCTGAATAGTAATCTAAAAAAGTATGACCATTCTTTGTAGCGGTATCCAACATAATGCCAATAAAACCTGCTTTTTTGATAGCCAAAATAAGATCGTCCGGATAGGTGTGTTCAGCAAATAATACTGCAATTAACTGTTCACCCGCTTCCGTGATAGCCTGCAAAGCGTCTAAACAGGGCTGAAAATCACTAGATTCAAAAAAACCAATCTTAATGTAATCAATTTTTGCCTTTGCCAACAACCTAACTCGCGGAAGAATTAAGTCCGGTTGCATAGCGACATCACCGATGGTCGCACTAACCAGCTTCTGGCCATTGATATAACTAACAATAGTCTGTATCAATGGCAAAGGCAAAGCACCGAGTGCACCCGCACTTGGGTCTTTTAAGTCAATAATTTCAGCGCCGTTATCTAATGCAATTTTTGCTTCTGCAATACTGGTAACGCTAATCAGTATCTGTGTCATGCCCAATGTATCTTTATTGAAATTACCGTCATTAATTTACGCAAGATTCTCACCATTCATGGCGGCTTGATGATTATTTACCGCCTCAATCAACCAGCCCCATGCTTCAAGCTCACGCGGGCCAGCAGTTTTCTCTATTGCAATAGTCAGGTAGTTTATATCTTGTGTGATTTTTTCCATAGGCAATCTGGTTAATCGACTCACCAATACGGCCAATTCAATCACCGCAGCTTGTGCGCGGTTAAAACCTGAAAAAGCCTGATGCTGCTCCTCGTGCACTGTCTCCAAAAACAGCTGCGGACGTAAGGCGTCATCAAGCACTTTGACTAACTTCAACTCTTTATGCACTAGGGTATCGGCTAACCTGAAACCCGTTATGTTTGTTGCTGGTAATAGCGTCCATGCGTGTTGTCTAGTAAGGGCACCAGCAAACACCCGCACATCGTCGGTTAAGTTCATCACAGCATGCTCTGTGGCTAAGATATTCTCTAAAGTCTTAGAAGGTTTGTATGGGGAAATAACCACAAAATCATCTTGCATACTGATGCCAAACGGTGTCACATGTACATTGCCTTGGGTGTCTACCGTACTAATGATCGTTTCGTAAATCATGTTGCACCTTGCTCTTGCTTAAGGTCTGTTTCTTTAGCTTTGATTAAAATTTTGTTTGCCTTTTCTTTAATCGAAGCTTCACGGTGTGCTGTTTTACTGCTTTTATCTAGTTTATTGCTTTTTTCTAGCGCTTGTGTATTCACGCCCCATTCTATTTCTTGATCTTGCACATAACGCTTATTCAGTTGCCAAGCAATTTGCGCGCGCGCCAACTCTACGCCAAGATAAAATGCGTGAGAGGCATCATTATCAACTTTTAAATGTGGGTATAAGGCAAAGGGATCAAGGCTTTCATATATGCCGTCACGGTTATACACATGCAGTCCAATTTCACTGACCTGAATACGGAAGCTTGGGTCCTTAATCAAGGCTGCAGTTTCATTAATTTCATCTGCCGTATAAGTAAATGGCCGTTTATCATGCAAACCCAACAAACCATTGCTATAGCCACGAGGTAAGCGATCATCAAGTTTGGCAGCATGCATCATACGCCGCGCAATATCGGCTTCAGCTACCGCATTGACTGCGTGCGGGCTTACTGAGGTAGCCAACACTGCATGAATATCAAGCTCGCTAATAATGCCGAATAATAATGCGTTAATGCCTGTCGTATCGGCATCGGTTAACTCAGTTAAATTACCAACACCCATCATAATTTTAATATCGGGATACTTTTTACGTAAGCTCTGATAACGCACAATTGAGTTGGTTAGCCCAAAGTGAATCGGGTCTAGAATCGCGTCAGCAATAAAAGGTTTTCCAGCCTTTAAACACGCATCAATCGCACGATAAAGAGACGGCAAACTATGTGGTCTTGCTGGTATTAATATCGGCGTGGCGGCAACTTCATATGCCACCCACAATGTTTTTTCTGTGAGGCTTAGTAAGAAATCAGCACCCGCATGACCCGCTGTAAGTAAATCATCAGTATTAAGCGAATCTACACTGACCTGAAAATTCAACGCCTTGAGCGCCTTAACCGCGTCAGCTAGATGTGGAAAAGGCACCGCAGGTAGACAACCTAAATCAATGACATTAGCCCCTTGCGCTTGATAAGCTTGCGCTTTTTTAACGATACCAGCGAGGCTTAAAAAAGGCGCATCTACAATCTCGGCGAAAATCTGTACCCGATACTGGCTTAAATCAGGCGCGAGTCCTGCATGGCCAAAATACTGTGGCAGGTCTTTTAAATCTGCCGGCCCACGCTCAACGGGCACACCATACTGCGCCTCAAGTTGGGTCAAATCACCTTGGCAGAGGCCTGGCAAAATAATTTTATCCGCATCGCCTACTTCTTTTAAGCGACGTGTAATTAAATCTGGCGTCATCAAAGCGGCAACAGACACGCCAATTTGCTGAATACGATATTTAAAGGGAGGGGTTTTAGGATTACTTTGCACTTCATCTAAGACTTTTTTTAGACTTTTCTCGGCAAGCTTGCCTGTTAAAAAAAGCAAATTTTCAGTCATGGTGCTAGGTTTCAGTGAGGACTTCGGTGTGGGTAACTGCTTGTGACAAGGCTAATAGTCTGGCTTGCACCTGTGCATTTAAACCATGCATATTATCCACAACGGTAGTTGCTTCAAACGTTTTTATTTTTTCGATATTTTCTAAATCAATTTTACGCGGATACACTTTCACCATGTTGTCTCGCGGTGCTTCAGACTCTAGTTCAGCCGCAGTATCACAAGCAAAAATAATGCTTGGTACCCGCGTTTTACCAGCCTGAGCATAAAGATTGGTGACTAGATTGTCAGAAATTCCGTACACCATTTTTGCGATAGTATTAGAGGTAGCCGGCGCAATGATTAAACTATGATAGTGACCTTGATAAAACAACTCTACAGGCACACTGCTAGCGGTTTTGTCTTGAAAAACCTTGCCAACATTATGCTTGTAGCCATATTGTTGCAACACTTCAGCGGCGGCTTTACTTAAAAACAAATCAACATTTTGCAACGTGTGAATAATATCTATGCATTCTCGCAAATAATGTCCTGAGCCTGTAATTGCCCAAGCTATGCGTTTATCCGAGAGTTTATTCATACGCTAGAAAATTAAGCGAATGGATGACGTAGAACAATGGTCTCATCACGTTCTGGGCCTGTAGATATAATATCCACTGGCACGCCGCAAAGCGCTTCTAGACGTTTAAGGTAATTTTGTGCTGCTTTAGGTAAATCGTCCCAAGTTTTGACGCCAAATGTGTTATCACTCCAACCCGGCACCGTTTCGTAGATAGGTTGGCAACGCGCAACATCATCAGCGCCAATGGGCAATAAATCCAAGTGCTTGCCATCTAGCGTATAGCCCGTGCAAATATTCAGTTCTTTAATACCATCTAATACATCTAATTTTGTAATGCATAAGCCAGTAAGTCCGTTAATCATAGCCGAGCGGCGGAGTGCCGCAGCATCAAACCAACCACAACGACGTTTGCGTTTAGTCACAGTACCAATTTCTTGACCTTTGACTGACATTTGATTGCCCGGGCAATTATCGGTATCAATATCTAATTCGCTTGGGAAAGGTCCGCCTCCTACGCGTGTGGTGTAAGCTTTAGTGATCCCTAATACGTAATGCAACATATTTGGGCCAACACCAGTACCCGCTGCCGCTTGCCCTGAAACGCAGTTACTCGAGGTTACGTATGGATAAGTGCCGTGATCAACATCTAACAATGTGCCTTGCGCACCTTCAAACAAGAGGTTTTGACCTGCTGCATTGGCCGCATATAAAGCGGCGGATATATCCGCCACCATAGGTTTAAGACGATCTGCTTTTTGCAGTGCAGAATCTAATTGTTGATTAAAATCAACCGCTTCAGCACCTAAATACTTAGTCAGTACAAAGTTTTGATAATCCAACACATCACGTAATTTCTCGCTGAATTGCTCAGGGTAAAATAAATCATAAAGACGCAAAGCACGACGCGCAACTTTATCTTCATATGCTGGGCCTATGCCCTTGCCTGTGGTACCAATTTTTTTATCTGCGCCGCGTTTTAACTCTCGGGCAACATCTAAACGAACATGATAATCCAAGATCAGAGGGCAACCTGAGCTAACTTTTAAACGACTTCTTACGTCTAAACCATCTTTTTCTAGCGAATCGATTTCAAATAACAAATGACCGGCATCCAACACTACACCGTTACCGATGTAACAATTCACTCCAGCACGGACAATGCCTGAAGGGACAAGATTAAGCTTGTAAACGCGCTGCGCATCACCCTGACCAACAACCAATGTATGGCCTGCGTTATGACCACCCTGAAAACGCACTACGCCTTGGGCGTGGTCTGTGAGCCAATCTACGATTTTACCTTTACCTTCATCGCCCCATTGTGTGCCGATAACGACGACGTTCTTTGCTGTGCTGGTTTTATTTACTAGATTATTTGCCATAACGTTTACTTTATAATTTTATGTTGTTTTATTAATGCACTTATTTAACCATGCTGACTTACTATCGTCATTTGCTAGACTATTATTCTTTTTCAATACGCATAACATGCCAGCCTGAATTGTAATGCACGAGCTTTCTATCGCAGTTTAATTCTTCGTGATTTGGCTCAGTACCAGTAAGCGACTGAACCACTATATTGCCTTCCGCTCTTAACGCATCGATTTTAACAGTTAATGTTAGATCATCGCTGGCTGGTGCTAAGATTCCCATCTCAGGTTTAGCTGGCGGCAAAGCCGTGACTACACCGCGTAAATCTAAACTAAACCCTGTCGCAGGACGCGCACGCCCAAATGCCTGACCAACTTCATCATAACGACCACCTAGAGCCAATGGGCCTTTATAGCCTTGTGCATAGGCGGCAAAGACAATGCCACTATGATAATGGTAACCACGTAGCTCGCTTAGATCAAAACTGACCGTTATGCCTAAGTCATTCAGCGCAGTACTTACTTGATTTAAACTGGCTAATGCTGCTTGTATTGCAGGCGTAGCGGGTAATATTTGTACAGCTTTAGCTAAAATCGATGAATCACCATTTAAAGTAGTTAAGTTAATTAACGCTTCGCGTGTCACTTGATCTAAATTTTTTGTAAGCGCTTTGACTGATGACTGGTCTTTACTTTGTAGTGCTGCATATAAATCTTGCTCTAGTTGAGCATCTATATGACTTGATTCAATTAAGCTGCCAAAAATATTGACATGGCTAAAATCAATATGTACCTGTTCAATACCAATGGCCTGTAAGCCTTTAATAAGTAAGCGCTGAATCTCAATATCACTATCGACATCTGCATGACCATAAAGCTCTGCGCCTAACTGCAATGGTTCGCGTGTTTGTGCCAAGCCATCTGGCTTAGTACGAAGCACGCTTCCGGCATAGCATAAACGTGTAATGCCCTGATGATTCAATAAATGTGAGTCAATGCGTGCCGCCTGTGGCGTCATATCTGCACGTACGCCCATCAATCGGCCCGTAAGTTGATCCACGACTTTAAACGTGGCCAAATCTAAATCATGCCCTGCGCCAGTAATCAATGACTCCATATACTCTAGCATCGGAGGAATCACATACTGATAACCATGTACTTTAAATAAATCTAATAATGTACGACGTAATGTTTCGATACGTGCAGCTTCTGCAGGCAAGACATCTTCAATATATTCAGGGAGTAACCAATTACGCATTTTTTACCATCGCTTACTTAAATTTTTACAAAACTGTTACTTGCTTAACAAAATTAATACTAAACCGCCAACGATAGACATCAAACCAATAAAGCGTAATTGTCCATCTTTTAGTTCTATCATGCGCTTGAAAGTCTCTCGCCAAGCTTTAGGAACCAGCAGCGGCAACAATCCTTCTAGTACCAGCATTAAGCCTAAAGCGGTGATTAAAGTACCATTCAAAATGCTAAATATTATTTTTTAGCTGGACTACGCATGTACTTAAAGAAGTCTGAGCCTGGGTCTAAGACCATGACATCACTCTTGCTCTTGAAGCTATTTTTGTAGGCTTCAGTACTACGGTAAAACGCATAAAATTCAGGGTTTTTACCATACGCCTGGTTATAGACTGTGGCAGCAGAGGCATCGCCTTCACCTTTTGTTTTTTGTGCATCACGATAAGCTTCAGCAATAATCACTTCACTTTGCTTATCCGCATCAGCACGAATTTTTTCAGAAGCAGCAGAACCCTCAGAGCGTAATTGGTTAGCAATACGTTTACGTTCAGCAATCATACGGTCAAACACAGACTTACTAATATCTTCAGAATAATCTACACGCTTTAAGCGCACATCGACTACTTCTATACCCATTTGGCGGGCCTCTAAATCTGCACTTTTACGCAAATTATCCATCACAGCATTGCGCTCACCAGCAATGACGTCATGCACCGTACGTTTACCAAACTCAGCACGTAAACCAGCATTCACAACGTTTGAAAGCCTATTTTCAGCGGCTGACTCACCGCCTTCTTTAATAGAAACATAGTATTTAGCTGGGTCAACTATGCGCCATTTTACAAATGAATCGACCAACATATATTTGTTTTCGCTAGTGTTAAACTTGGCTGGCGCTTCCCAATCTAGGGTGACAATACGATTATCGAAAATCTTCAAATCTTCAATAAATGGCACTTTGAAATATATGCCAGGCTCTTTTTTAACAGAAACAATTTCACCAAGGCGCTTAACCACGACAAACTCAGTCTGGTCAACAGTGAATGCTGACATGGACAGAAGCAGTATAGAAACAGTACCAACAATAAGAATACTCGTTAAATTTTTCATATTATTTGCGCCTATCTACCTTCTCTGTCACGGCTACGGAAACCATCGCGGGTGCGATCAACGGCTGCTTCAGCGGTTGCAGCTGGCGGCACGGCCTGTGGATTTAATGATTGCAATGATTGCGACTGCTGTGGCGTAACTGCAGGATTTGAGTTCATTAGTTTATCCAGCGGCAAATACAACATACTGCCAACCTTCTGATCCACCACCACTTTACTGACACTAGATAAAATCTGCTCTTGCGCATCTAGGTATAAGCGTTGGCGCGTAACATCAGGGGCATTGTTATATTGCACTAAAATTTGCTCAAAGCGACTCGCGTTACCTTTAGCTTCGCTCTCAACTTTAAGCTTATATCCAGCCGCTTCAGCTAATAAGCGCGAAGCTTTACCGCGTGACTTTGGAATCACATCATTAGCGTATGCCTGACCTTCATTCACTTGACGCTGATTATCCTGATTAGCACGGTTCACGTCTTCAAACGCCTCTTGCACGGGCTCTGGCGGTTGTGCGCTTTGTAGTGACACGCTGATAATGTGTACACCTGTTTTATAACTGTCCAAAATCGCCTGCATACGTTGTGAGGTGTCAGCTAAGCCTTTTTGCAACAAATCATCAAGCTTGCTTTTGCCGACCACCTCGCGAATGGCAGACTCAGCTGCAGACATGACAGCAGCATCGGTTGAGCGATTATTAAATAGATAATATTTGGCATCATTCAGGTTGTACTGCACAGCAAACTGCAAATCGATGATATTTTCATCTTCAGTGAGCATTAGCGCCTCTCTTGGCTGCTTGGTTTTACCACCACCACCTTCACCATTTGTTCTGTAGCCAACTTCTAGCCGACGCACCTGCTCCATATTCACCACGGTGACTCGTTCGATAGGATACGGTAAATGCCAGCGCGGTCCAGGCTCTGTAGTTTCATCAGCCATCTTACCAAAACGCTGTACAACACCCTTTGAGCCTGAATCCACTAGATAAAATCCAGTAGCAAGCCAAATTAAAAGAATCGCCGCCAATATCGGTAGCATCGGGAAATCCGCGCCACCCGAACTAGTGTTATTTGATCGATTGCTGGGTTGATTACCGTCACTCTTACCGAACAAGGTGTTGATTTTACGGCTTAAATCGCGCATCACTTGGTCCAAATCTGGTGGACCTTCATTGTTACGCTGTCCCCAACCGGGAAATTTAATCATTCAAAACTCCAAATAATAAGGCTACTACGATGACA
Source organism: uncultured Pseudomonadota bacterium (assembly GCA_903846555.1). Lineage (GTDB taxonomy): Bacteria > Pseudomonadota > Gammaproteobacteria > Burkholderiales > Methylophilaceae > Methylotenera. The sequence continues at coordinate 1,839 of CAINBI010000123.1, read as the reverse complement.
CATAAGCACTTTCTTCAGTGCTTTGCTTTTGTAAATACTGATAATGTTCGGACATGGCTAACCTTAACAGGCCTATTCCCTCGCCAGTTTTTGCTGAAACGTGCAGGGTTGTAATTCTACCATATTCATCACGCCCAACTGAAGGCTCAAGACCGACACGATCAATTTGATTGTGTACTAAAATTTGCGGCACATTCGATGCACCAATTTCTTCTAACACCTTATTCACCTGCGCAATTTGTTCATCACGATTAGTACTCGCCGTATCGACTATATGCAACAGCAAATCGGCTTGCACAGCCTCTTCTAAGGTAGCGCCAAACGCCTCAACCAAGGCATGCGGCAAATGCTTAATAAATCCAACCGTGTCGGAAAGCACCACAGAACCACAACCTTCAATATAAGTCTTATGCGTTGTGGTATCTAAGGTGGCAAATAACTGATCCGCGACATATATATCAGCTTTGGTGAGACGATTAAATACGGTAGATTTACCCGCATTGGTATAACCGACCAAAGACACGGTCATTACGTTAGAACGCTTACGCGCTCTGCGTTGCATACCGCGCTGCGCTTTAAGCTTAAGCAGCTTTTCGCGCAATTGCTTAACGCGATCTCGTAGCATGCGGCGATCCAGTTCAAGCTGCGTTTCACCTGGTCCACCGCGAACTCCAATACCACCTTTTTGACGTTCAAGATGCGTCCAACCGCGTACTAAGCGCGTAGATAAATGCTCCATCTGCGCTAATTCAACTTGCAACTTACCTTCATGACTCTGTGCTCGCTGGCTAAAAATATCGAGTATCAAGCCTGTTCTATCGACTACCCGCGCCTGTAAAAGCCGCTCAAGATTACGTTGCTGAGATGGGGAAAGATCGTGGTTGAATATGGCAATATCCGCCTCACTAGCCTGCATCATTTGCATCAAATCATCAGCCTTACCACGACCAATAAAAAACTTGGCGTCTGGTGTGACACGCTTACCTTCTACCGTGCCGCGAATGTATAGCCCAGCGCTGATGCTTAATTGACGAAGTTCATGCAGGCTTTCTTCGTAATCAGTATCGCCAAAATTAACGCTCACCAATATAGCGGCTTCACCGCCACTAGGGCGTTCAAACAAGTCTTTCAATGGCTATTTAACCCGCTTACTTTCGGCTGCTTACTCATCATCATCTGGCAAGGCTATAGTTACCATTCGTGCTGGCACAATAGTTGAAATAGCATGCTTATAGACCATTTGAGTGACGGTATTTTTAAGCAAAATCACGTATTGGTCGAAAGAATCAACTTGACCTTGAAGTTTAATGCCATTGACGAGATAGATAGATACAGCGACATGTTCTTTACGTAAAGCGTTAAGAAATGGGTCTTGTAACATTTGCCCTTTTTGATTCATGATGTCTCCTATTGTTTGGAGTTAAATAATGCGTAACGCTGGCAGTATTACCAAGGTTACCGTGGGTGTGACTGAAAATCTTACAACTTGTTCATTTATTACTACGCTAGCATTACCAGACTTACATTTCGTACTAAATATTAGTCTTTTGAATTCCTAATAAGTTTGGGCTTATTTAAGACGAACTTTTACTTAAACCTAAAAATAAAACCAAATAAAACCAAATAAAACCAAGTAGCAAGACTAAACTGAGGCCTAACTTAGGCATTTCAATAGCAAATGAGTTTAATATTTCAAATCAGTAGTGTCCGGAGATTTAATTGAATAAATTCAATTGGTTATCATTTTGAGTCGAATCCATTTGTAACTCCATATTTTTAAGTAGTTGATCTAACGGTTTTTTTTCGAAAAGAGTTAAGCTCAGAATCTGTAATATTGTG
>CAINBI010000122.1 GCA_903846555.1 uncultured Pseudomonadota bacterium | reverse complement strand
GGAACCCCGGTGGCTTTGTTTATTGTTTACAATCAATGGCTTGAGAGTAATTATAAACATTTTCACTGGGATTTTCCACTGCAAAATTACGTTTTATCAAATAAAATCATATGGTTACGTTTCTGGATGAGAACTAACTAATTGAGATACGTGAATTTTGATACCAATCAACTAGCTAGAGTTAACTGGCGTCCCCACCGGGAGGATAATCTGCAAGCAGAATAAACCCCTGTGAGCCGCATTTTTACTAGCATTGCAGCCACTTTTAACCGTCGAATCGCTGGTGCGAATCAGTGACACTATAAGTGACTCCATCCATGTGTTTTATGATAAAAATATTGTACACAAAAACGAAAAGTTTCTTATGTATAAATCAGCTTAAAATTTTGAGACCGTGACGACTTACAACAGACAAAAGTCGAAGTGCGGCTCCAGTAGGATGCTTGTCTCCGCTCTCCCACTTTTCAATCGTAGATTTTGATACATTGAGGTAGCCTGCAAATACAGGCTGACTTAGATTATTCGATTCACGTATTTTACGAATATCAACAGGATCGAAGCTAGGCGCTTCAGTAATACAGAGTGCATCGTATTCGCGCATAGTTGTTTTGCTTATGACGCCAACACTTTGCATACCTGAGGCAGCAGCATGTATCGCTTCAAAAGCGTCACTTTTATATTTCCTTTGGGCAGTCATTGCATATCTCCAATAAATGTTTGCTGGCTAGTTGGCTTTCTATATCTTTGTCAGACTGTAAGGCATAGTCCTTGGCCAACTTCTTAAAGCCTTTTAATTCGTCTTTACTTATGTTTTTTTGATCGGCTTTAGCGAACAAGAAAGTAAAGAACCAATAAGTATCAGTTTTAGACAACACTATCGAACGGTGTCTGTTTTCATTCAATCGTATCTTAAAGACCTTGCCGCCAAGATCAGCATCCCATTGGCCAGCATTCATGCATTTAATCACTAGGCACAACTCCTCATCTTTGATACCAGCTTTAGTTGCACTTTTACTAAACCATGCTGTTTTAAATGCGCGTAATTTTTTAACTGATTCTGTTTTTACCATAACAAATCATATCACCTAGTGTGGTACTTATCAATTTTTTCTTTAACTAATGTATGTCGGATACAAAAAATTATATGTCCTACAGCGACCTAGACTATCGACCCTAGCAGGCGCTCAATATTAGTTCCCTTCAGTAGTGTCCGGAGATTTAATTGAATAAATTCAATTGGTTTGCGTATCATTTTGAGTCGAATCCATTTGTAACTCCATATTTTTAAGTAGTTGATCTAGCGGTGTTTTTTCGAAAAGAATTAAGCTCAGAATCTGTAATATTGTGTAGAGCGAAGCTTCTATTTTGAGTCTTTTCCTTACGATGGCTACCAAGACGTAAACCGAGATGGCGATCCATATTTGCGTTTTCACCGCATTTTCGGAGGTGCCATAAAAGCGTTTGATACGAAGATGCTGTTTGATCCACTTGTACCAGCGC
>CAINBI010000121.1 GCA_903846555.1 uncultured Pseudomonadota bacterium | reverse complement strand
GTGAAATAAATAAAACCAATTATATCATATAGTTAAAGTCAATATGCGGTTGCTTTTATGCAAAATTCAGGTTGTCATTTGTCATGGGGAAATATAAATCCAGAAAGTGCGGAAATTTAGGGGGATTTATAGAAGTGCCCTAAAGATTCATTACGATTTACCAAAATAAACGGCATCCATTGGATGCCGTTTATTTTGGTAAATCGCCCTTGTTTAGTCTAACGCACCCATTTACCTAGGTCTTTTTTGCCACTTCTATTGCTTAGATTGGCTTCAAGGATAAAAAATAATCGACAAGATGCCATTAAGCCTCTTCTAACTCAAATGCTTTGTGCAGTACACGTACGGCTAGCTCTAAGTATTTTTCATCTACCACCACAGCAATTTTGATTTCTGATGTTGAAATCATTTGAATGTTGATGCCTTCTTCAGCGAGTGTGCGAAACATTTGGCTGGCGATACCTACATGCGAACGCATACCTACACCGACAATAGACACTTTAGCGATTTTGTCGTCGCCGCTAATTTCACGCGCGCCGATATGGCCTTGCACTTTATCTCTTAGGATAGACAAGGCTTTGTTCATTTCATTTTTATGGACGGTGAAAGTGAAGTCAGTAGTGCCATCCGCCCCTGTATTTTGAATAATCATGTCCACATCAACATTGGCTTCAGCAATTGGGCCTAAAATTTGATAGGCGATACCTGGTTTGTCAGGAACGCCTAGTACAGTAATTTTTGCTTCATCGCGATTAAAGGCGATGCCTGATATGACGGGTTGTTCCATATTATCTTCTTCCTCAAATGTAATGAGTGTGCCATCACCTTCTTCTTCAAAACTAGAAAGCACACGTAACTTAACTTTGTATTTTCCTGCAAATTCAACTGAACGTATTTGCAGTACTTTTGATCCTTGACTGGCAAGCTCAAGCATTTCTTCAAATGTGATTGATTTTAAGCGGCGTGCTTCAGGCACCATGCGCGGGTCTGTGGTGTAAACGCCATCAACATCAGTGTAGATTTGGCACTCATCTGCATTAAGTGCTGCAGCTAGCGCCACCCCTGTAGTATCTGAACCGCCGCGACCTAGTGTGGTAATGTTGCCATTTTCGTCAACACCTTGAAAGCCAGCAACCACGCACACATAGCCTGCATCTAAGTCGGCCTTTAGATTGTGTTGATCTATGTTGCTGATGCGTGCCTTGGTAAAAGCGTTGTCTGTTAAGATTTTGACTTGCGCACCAGTGTAACTTTTGGCTTTAATGCCAAGTTCAATTAAGGCCAGCGCCGTTAGGCCGATGGTGACTTGCTCACCAGTGGAAATGATCATATCTAATTCACGCGGATCTGGCTCGGGCATCAGCTCTTTTGCCAGTGCAATCAGCCGATTAGTTTCACCAGACATAGCTGAAACCACCACCACAATTTGGTGGCCCATTGCCTTATAACGGGCGACTCTGCGAGCTAGACTACGGATACGCTCTGGATTAGCGACCGATGTGCCGCCATATTTTTGTACGATTAATGCCATTTTTGACTCTTTTTAATTGTCGGTAATTTAAAATGTTTTACTCATGCCACTGTTCTTGCTTGCCAATTGATTCGGCTATTGAGTTGTTAGGCCAGTATTTATTGGCTGACTAATTTACTCGTCACCCAGTCATTTACGCTAGCTAACGCGCTTGGTAACTGGCTGGCATCTATCCCACCCGCCATTGCCATATCAGGTTTGCCGCCTCCCTTGCCGCCAACTTGCTGAGCGACAAAGTTCACTAAATCCCCCGCTTTAATTTTAGCGGTTAAATCAGCAGTGACACCCGCAGCCAAACTCACCTTACCATCATTCACGCTGGCTAAGACTATTGCAGCCGTTTTAAGTTTATCTTTAAGTTTATCCATTGTTTCGCGTAGCGTTTCGGCATTAGCACCGTCCAGCACTACCGCTAAAACTTTAACGCCTGAAACCTCAATAGCTTGCGCGCTTAAATCATCACCTTGGCTACTGGCTAATTTTGATTTTAAACGCGCCAATTCTTTTTCTAGCGATTTTGCATGGTCCGCTAATTGCGCCACTTTATTGGCCAGTTCGCCCGTAGGTGCTTTAAGCGCATTGGCTAATTGGTCAATTAATTGTTGTTGTGCGTTAATGAGCTTAAGTGCGCCGTGGCCAGTAGTCGCCTCGATTCTACGCACGCCAGCTGCAACACCAGATTCACTGATGATCTTAAATAAGCCAATATCACCCGTGCGGCTTACATGCGTGCCGCCACATAGTTCACTACTGCTGCCGATGTCTAGCACTCGTACCTCATCACCATATTTTTCGCCAAACAGCATCATGGCGCCAGTTTTTTTGGCAGATTCAATATCCATGACGCGCGCTTGGGTCGCGACATTCGTTAAAATTTCATCGTTGACGATTTGTTCGACTTTCGCGATTTCATCATCCGTTATAGGAGCATTATGCACAAAGTCAAAACGGGTTTTTTCAGTATCAACTAACGAGCCTTTTTGTTGCACATGCTCGCCCAATACTTCACGCAAGGCTTTGTGCATCAGGTGGGTAGCGGAGTGATTGCGCATGGTGCTGGCGCGAGCCTGAGTATTGACGCGGGCGCTAATATGGTCGCCTACGTTCAATGTTCCGGTTTTTATTATACCGTGGTGACCAAATACATTGGCTTGGATCTTTTGCGTATCTTCTACTGCAAAAATACCATTGGCGCTTTTCACTTCGCCACAATCGCCAATTTGACCGCCAGATTCTGCATAGAATGGCGTGTTGTTGAGCACCACAACACCTTGCTCACCTTCGTTTAATTGGTTAACTGCCGCTCCATCTTTGTAAAGACCAGAGATTTGGCCTGCCACATCTAAGGTGTCATAACCATAGAAAGTCGTCGCAATGCCATCGTATTCAAGATTCGTCGCCATTTTGAATTTTCCCGCAGCGCGCGCTTGGTCTTTTTGGCGTGCCATAGCCGTATCAAATGCCGTGCTATCTACGGTAAAGCCGCGTTCACGACAGATGTCAGCGGTTAAGTCGAGTGGAAAGCCAAAGGTGTCGTGTAATTTAAAGGCTAGATCACCATTAAATAGGCTATTTCTTGTTTTATCCATTGCGGCAAGTTCTGTTTCCACAATTTCCATACCGTTTTCAATGGTCTCAAAAAAGCGCTCTTCTTCACTTTTAAGAATATTGGTGATGCGGGTTTGCTCTGCTTTAAGTTCTGGGTAAGCTTCACCCATTAGATGTACTAAATCTGCCACCATTTTATGAAAAAATGCCGCACGACTGCCTAATTTATAGCCATGCCGAATCGCACGACGAATAATGCGGCGCAATACGTAACCACGGCCTTCATTGCCCGGTATCACGCCATCGGCGATTAAAAATGCGCATGCGCGGATGTGGTCTGCTAACACTTTAAGAGACGGGCTTGTTAAATCTGTTGTGTGCGTTTCACGCGCAGCCGCTGCAATTAAACCTTGAAATAAATCGATTTCATAGTTGGCGTGCACATGTTGCAGCACGGCAGCTAGACGCTCTAAACCCATGCCAGTATCAACGCTAGGCTTAGGCAATGGATGCATCACGCCTGCTTCATCACGGTTGAATTGCATGAATACGTTGTTCCAAATTTCAATGAAGCGGTCGCCATCTTCATCTGGGCTGCCTGGAGGGCCGCCAAAATGCTGGTCACCGTGGTCGTAGAAAATTTCGGTACAAGGTCCACACGGCCCCGTGTCGCCCATCATCCAAAAGTTATCAGAGGCATAGCGCGCACCTTTATTATCGCCAATGCGAATAATACGTTCCGCAGGAACGCCTATGGTGTTATGCCAGATGTCGTAAGCTTCGTCATCGTCAGCGTAAACGGTAACGGTTAGTTTGTCTTTTGGCAGTTTAAATATTTCGGTGAGCAATTCCCAAGCGTAGGCAATGGCATCTTGTTTAAAGTAATCGCCAAAACTAAAGTTGCCCAACATTTCAAAAAATGTGTGATGACGCGCTGTGTAGCCTACGTTTTCAAGGTCGTTGTGCTTGCCGCCAGCACGCACGCATTTTTGGCTAGTGGTAGCGCGAGTGTATGGGCGTTTATCAAAGCCGAGAAAAACGTCTTTAAATTGATTCATCCCAGCATTGGTAAACAGCAGTGTAGGATCGCCGTGTGGCACCAATGAGCTAGAAGCGACAATTTGGTGGCCTTTTGAGGCAAAAAAATCGAGAAACACCTGGCGAATTTCGTTACTGCTTGGGTTGTTGCTTAGTTTAATGGTCATTTGTCTATTCAATTAATGTCTTTTGAGCGGCTTTTTTACTCTTTTAGTGACGTATCTGGTTCAGTTTGGTTCAGTAGTTTTTTAATCACATCAAAGCCAAATCCTCGGCTTTGTAAAAAACGAGCTTGTTTCGCCCATTCTTCGCGCGTTGCTGGGCTGGCTTTATACTTTTTTTGCCAGATGGTGCGTGCATTTTCTAACTCATTCAGTCTTATTTCGGCAACAGCACTGGTAATTAGCTCATCCGCCACACCTTTTTCACGCAACTCGTTTGCTACTCTTGCACTACCAAATTTAGTTTTACGGGCATGCACTAACATTTCAGTAAAACGCGCATCAGACAACCAACCGCGCGCTTTAAAATCATCTAAAATTGCAGCTATGTCATCGTTTTCTTCGGCGTATTGATTAAGCTTTTTTGCGAGTTCAAGGTAAGAATACTCGCGCTTGGCAAGGTAGTCCAGCGCACGCTGCCGTAAACTTTTTGCTTGAAAGTCGATACTGAACCTCGCCGACAATATTGCTTGTTACTAGTCTTCTTCAGCCCGCACCGCTGGCATTGCTTCGGTTAAAGCTTTCATATTGGCGCGGATTTTTGCATCAATCTCATTAGCAATCGCAGGGTTCGCTTTTAGGAAGTCGCGTGAGTTATCTTTGCCTTGGCCAATTTTTTCGCCATTGTAGCTATACCAAGAGCCAGCTTTCTCTATAAACTTCGCGTTAACACCAAGCTCAATAATCTCGCCTTCGCGGGAAATGCCTTCGCCATACAGAATGTCAAATTCAGCTTGTTTGAATGGTGGCGCTACTTTGTTTTTAATGACTTTTACGCGTGTTTCAGAGCCGATGACTTCATCACCTTTTTTAATCGCGCCAGTGCGGCGAATATCTAAACGTACAGAGGCATAAAATTTAAGCGCATTACCGCCAGTAGTGGTTTCTGGGCTGCCGAACATCACGCCGATTTTCATACGGATTTGGTTAATAAAAATGACCAAAGTGTTAGTGCGTTTGATATTGCCTGTTAGTTTACGCAAGGCTTGGCTCATTAAACGCGCTTGTAGCCCCATGTGACTATCGCCCATTTCACCTTCAATTTCAGCGCGTGGTGTGAGTGCTGCCACAGAGTCAATTACTACAATATCAACAGAACCTGAACGGACTAGCATGTCGACGATTTCCAATGCTTGTTCGCCAGTATCTGGTTGTGAAATGAGTAGATCTGGCACATTTACACCTAACTTCGCCGCGTATTGCGGATCTAGAGCATGTTCAGCATCGATAAACGCGGCTACACCACCTGTTTTTTGCATTTGTGCAATCACAGAAAGCGTTAATGTGGTTTTGCCTGATGATTCTGGACCGTAAATTTCCACCACGCGACCACGCGGTAAACCGCCGATGCCTAGCGCAATGTCTAAGCCTAATGAGCCAGTAGAAACCGATTGAATGTCATCGCCAATATTGCTATCACCCATACGCATGATAGAGCCCTTGCCAAACTGTTTTTCAATCTGCGCGAGTGCGGCAGCAAGTGCTTTGCTTTTGTTGTCATCCATGGGTTTTACCTTTGAGTTTTCTGAAGTTTTATCGCGATAATAAGCTTGTAATTATTTCATAAATCACTGCTTAACGTAAGTGCAATCAGCCCTTCAATTAAGGTTTTTGCTGATTGCTGACGAATATCTAATCTATTGCCATTAAAGTGATGTGTCGTGGTGATAAGTTCGCGGTTTATTCCCATCCATGCAAAGCATACCGTGCCAACTGGCTTGGCTTTACTACCCCCTGCTGGCCCGGCAATACCAGTGACAGCCGCGCTTAAACTAGCGCCACTGATACCAAATGCGCCCATTGCCATTTCGATGGCAACTTCTTCGCTTACCGCGCCGCAAGCGTTTAAAGTATGCTCAGAAACATCCAACAACATTTCTTTGGATTGATTGCTGTAGGTAATAAAGCCGCATTGAAACCAAGTTGAACTGCCAGCAATGCGCGTGATGACTTCAGCGCACAAGCCGCCAGTGCAAGATTCCGCGAGAGTTAGCGTGAGTTTTCGTTTTTTAAGGTGCTTGCCAAGTTGTTCTGCTAAGGCCGTTAAATCGTTATCTGTAAGCAATTGAATAACTCCGTTATTAACTTCAACATTAAAATAGCATAAATGGCTGCGAGCAAATCATCGAACATGACACCGAAACCATTTTTGAGCTTGGCATCACATTGGCGAATGGGGTAAGGTTTCCAAATATCAAATAAACGAAACAGCATAAATGCCGTAAGCCACCATTGCCATTGGTTCGGTGTGAAAGTAAGTACTAACATCATTGCGACTATTTCATCCCACACAATGCCGCCGTGGTCAGGTACGCCTAGGGCTTTACCCGTCACATCGCAAAAGTAAATGCCGATTAAAAATAGTGCGGTAATCATGGCTAACTGGACTGGAAGGGGATAGATAGTGATTAGCCAAAACAATGGGAAGCCGACTAGCGTGCCAAATGTGCCTGGGGCTTTTTTGGCAAGGCCACTGCCAAAACCTAGGCCAAAAAAATGGGCGGGATGCTGTAATAACAACCGGAGGTTAGGCTGCTTAATATGTTTTTTCTTAGCTAAAGTGGTCAAAGCCGGCTTCCTTAAAATCTAAAATTTCATCCGCTAAGCCATGCACAACTAAGGTCGTGCCTCCAGTAATTAGACCGATACAACTTAATGGCAAAGCAATTTTTTGGCTGAGCCGCATAATTTCAGCATGTTTTTCAGCGGGGGCGGTAAAGCATAACTCATAATCGTCACCGCCAGCTAACAGCATATTGAGAATGTTTTTGTTATATGGTATGGCCTGCTTTTCGCGCTGCAACATAGACCCTGCAAGCTCAACACCGAAATGTGCAGAATGAGGAATGTTGCTTAACTGCACAGAGGCACCCACGTTTGAGCGGTCTAGAATATGCCCTAAATCTGCCAATAAACCATCAGAAATATCAATCGCGCTGGTCGCAAGCCCGCGTAAGGCTAATCCCAAGCCAACTCTTGGTTGCGGGCTGTGTAGCGCCTTAGCGCAGATGGCAAAGACTTCTTCCGACAACATTTGTTTGCCTTGTAAATACGACAAAGCTAATGCCGCATCACCTAGCTGACCTGAAACCCAGACCTCATCGCCCACGTTGGCACCACAACGTTGAATGGCCTGCCCAGTCGGGACTTCTCCCATGATCTGCACGCTGATGGTCAGCGGTCCCCGCGTGGTGTCGCCGCCGATGAGATCGACATTAAACGCGGCTGCGCAGGCAAAAAACCCGCTTGAGAATGCCGCCAGCCAAGGCTCATTGACATTAGGCAGAGCGATGGCGAGCGTTGCCCATTTAGGGTTTGCGCCCATCGCGGCCATGTCTGATACATTGACTGCAAGCGACTTCCAGCCTAATTTGTATGGGTCACAATCTGAAAAAAAGTGAGTGCCCGCTACCAGCATGTCGGTTGAAATGGCTAGCTGATGACCTGTGCTGACTGAAATTAATGCAGCGTCATCGCCCACGCCTAAGTCTGCCTGTGGGGCAGCGTGGGTAAAATATTTTTCGATTAGATTAAACTCTGACATAAAAAACGTGGTCTTTCCTTTTAATAGGGTCTCTTAGTGGTTTGCTGTGCAGAACTCCAACAGATTAACTAGACAATTTAATTGTCGCTCAATAGAAGTCCATTATTGATATTTGCTAAATAGTTCATCACTGTAATATTTTCAAGATTAGTAATGTCGCCGCGTGTTTTAATCAGATGAATCTCATCAATAAACGCGAATGTCCGCTTGATCGCTTATTTTTCAACCCATACGGTTGTCAGAGGCATCTTCCAACTCACCAGTATCAAGAAGCGTTTGTGCTGATGTTGCCGCACGTATGGCTTTTTCCATAAACTTATTAGCAATTATAGGCGTATTCCTTCGCGCTCAATATTCTGCAGCAATCTTGGGTTTGAATAAGATTCAGGATGATCCCACTCATCCTCCCATATTGGTAAGGGCTGAATACGAATCTCCGTCTCTAACAATATGTCATAAGCAATGTCGGCCATATCCAGTTTTACATCAACAAACTTCCCATGTTCGCCAAGTAAAATAACTGCAATGTCTGCATCACTATTAGGCCTACTCGTGTGCCTAGCACGACTTCCAAATAAAATCGCTCCAGCATAATTGTACTGACCCGCGACTTTTGCTATGAAGGCGCTGGCAGCTAGTTCTGTTTCTTTATCAATATCAGCGATTATGGTCATTTATTCTTACCTTTAGATGTCATCATAGGAAAGTTTATTATGTCATTGGGATGATTTAAGCGCGATTGAGCTGGCCAAAAACCGCCTTATTTTATCTAAAAATGAGGGGATTTAAAGTGAGTTTCAAATTTTTACGGGAGAGCGTCCCAGATTGTTAAGGTTTCGTAAATTAATGTTGTCCGCTTTCTGGCTTCCTAATAGCAGAACCACAATATTTTAAAAAATAGCAATGAATAATCAATGACTATTCATTGCCAGCTTGTTAGTTAGTTCTCATCCATAAACACCATAAATTATCACTGGCGATCAATTAGCATGCTCTTATGATGCGAGTTTGCTTGCCCATTCTGGTTAAAATCAGCTCAACTTGGCTGCATTTAAGCAAGCAAGCGGCTTCTCAAT
>CAINBI010000120.1 GCA_903846555.1 uncultured Pseudomonadota bacterium | reverse complement strand
CGCTAATCGCCGCAGAAACCGCCAGTGCTAGAATAAGATTTCGTTTATTTGACGACAACATAGATAACATTCCCCGAAATATAACCATTAACCTTGATGGCGGTTAAAAGACTGTCCACGCTCTTGTCAAAAGAGGCGGATTCAAAACTGGTTTCATACTTGGAGTACAACTCTTCGCCTTCCCAGTTCAGCGCATAATGGTTTTCTTTGGCGGCAGCGTCTAAAGTTGCGTGGATGTTGTCGCCTTTCTTAAACTTGATCACAATATTAGGCGCTGGAATAGGATCAATTTTTTTTACAATCTGCGCTGGTGCTGTGAGTGCTATGCCAACAGGTGTTACCTTTATTTCAGTTTTAACTGGCTTAGCCTCCCCTGCTGATGGATCTATAGGAGAAAGTTGAGTCTCTGAGTTTGTTTGTAAAGGCTGAACTGGCAACTTTATATCGCTCGAAGCGGATGCTGGGGTAACGGGCTTTGTCGTTGACTTTACCGGCTGTTTTTGCGGAAAATTTTCCTGTGACTTTTCGGCTGGCTTCTCGACCATATTTTGTGTTGCTAGCTTCAGCAATGGAGTTTCTACAGCAGGCGTCTCCTTGACAGTCTGCTTGATTGGCTTAAGCTTCAATGGCGGTTTTTCTATAATAGAAAAGTATCCAGGCGTACTGCTTTCTTGATTGGTCTGATCTGCTATAACTTCAACAGACTTTGCAACTGCGAACGTAGAATATCCAACCATCTGGATAAACAACGTTAAGCTGGCAGCTTTTAATAAATGATGTTTCATGAGTTAGTCCTTGCAAGGAATGTTGTGGTTGGTAATTTTTATATTTTTAGGGTTGCGTGTGACACAAATATTTAGGCCGCTGTTGTCGGAAATTTGCTTCAGCACTTCTGGAAATTCGCCTTCGATATAGGTTGTTTTAGGTGTTCTATAATCGTCAGTCACCAGCCATTCTGGAGCGACCCAACCAGAACTTAATGCCCATGCAGTGATGTTGTCGCGTAGCGCCATATTTGCATCCACTTTCCACTCGATTTTTAAAGTTCTACCTTCAATAGAAGTTGAGCCGCCCTTTTTAGGTACTGTTAATGCTTCTGAAGCATCTGCTTCTGCTGTTACTTTTTCTGGTATCGTTTTCTTAGCTTCTACCTGATTAATTGCAACGCGAGATACTCCATTAGGTACGATTAATTGATTTGTATTTGCACAGCCAGCTAAGGCAAGTGCACTGATTATTGCTGCGGCTAACATCACATTTTTTGTATAAAGCTTCATCACACTTGTTCCTTATTTGTTTTATTGCTGTGTTTCAAACGCAAGTTCTGATTTCTTAAATGGATTAAAGTAAATACCCGTCATTTTGCGTGTTGTAGCAATTTGTATTTGCTCATTATTGAGTACCGCCCTCGCCTCTAAATGCACGATAATGTCAATCGCGGTAAACAGCAGACGCTTAATGGCGACATCTTGATAAGCAGCTGCTTCAGGGTGTTCTTTGGCCATTAATACAAAGCGTGCCATCGCCTCTTCAGGCGATGCTGCATGCCAGCTGGTAATGCTTCCTCCGTGGCCACTGGTAAGTAATTTCAAATAATCGTAACTTTCAGAGCCACGAAGCTCAGCTAACAACACACGATCCGGGTTCATGCGCATCGTGCTGTGGATTAGCTCAGCAGGTGTAACTTTGGCTTGACCTTGGCCGCCTTTGCTGTAAGTTAAATGGGTGACAAATGGATGGTCAGGTAGAAATAATTCACGCGCATCTTCAATAGTAATAATGGCTTCATGCTTAGGAATTGCATGGCAAAGCATTTTCATGAAAGTGGTTTTTCCAGAACCTGTAGCACCAACGACCGCAATATTTTTACCCAACTTAATGGCTTCCAGTAAAAATTGACCGACAACATTGACATTGATCAGATTGAGTAGATGCTGATCGTTATGGCTTAACCTGCTATAGACCGCATCCAACTGCTCTCTCGTTAAATCTAGCTCGCGTGGTTTCAACCAAATTGCATCAGTAAACACGCCTTCAGCTTCATATTGCGCCATACTTTTAACTTGAGGCATCGGTTTGCGAATGGCGATACTCACAGTACCCTTGGCGACTACTGGTGGCAGCACCACCTGAATGCGCTCACCATCTGGCAAGGTCGCAGACAGTATAGGTGCTGATTTATTGATGCTTTGATTACTGTAGTTACCTACAGCCACTGCGATTTGTTCTAATTGGGCAAGACTTAATGTCTCTACCTTTACTTTTTTACGGCCCTGATCATTTTTAATAACGATCTCAAACGGTGCATTAACGAATACATCTGTTACACCGTCCTGATTAAGAAAGTGTGTCAGCGTCTCCAGCAGCAACCGTAGCGTCTCATCGCCTTTAATAATGCCTCCGTCAAACATTACGGACGCTCACTTTCATTTACTTCCAAATGATAAACATCTGCAAAATCCAAATCTCGTGCTACGACAATCGCGATACGTTCACCTTGATTCTTAACCAGTGTTGGTGCAATGTTGATGGTTTGTTTTAATATCTGGCTAGCTAGATCGTTGCCAGTTGTTTGTGTATTTTGATAGGATTGTGTCGAGGTATTGGCATTACTGTCTTTCGCACTTTTATAAGCAACCAGATCCTTAAATGTAGACATCAAGAATGCAGCACCAACACGTTCACCCCAGTGTTTGTCGACATCTCCATCAAAGCCTACCCGTCCGAGCTGGTCTGTCCCTAATGAATTAAGGTCAATCACCACGCCTTCAGGCGTTCTGATTCTGTCCCATAGTACCGATAATCTTGTTTCGCCTTGTTTAAGTCCTGTGTATTCCCCAGTAATTAAAGTGCCGCGTTCAATCAAAACCACTTTGCCATTGTCGGAATACACATTGACAGGTACGGTACAAGTGACCATGCCTGGTAAAGTTGAAACGATGGCAGTATTGAGTCCGCAATCGATTTCATTGCCTTTAGCCAGAACATAATTTCGATTGCCAAGCAAGCCAGCCCTGGCTTTAGGAGTTGAAGTTGGCGTTAGGCGCATACCGTTAGTGTTGTTAGGATTAGACGGTGCTGGTCTTGAGGATGGTGTATCGCGCTCATCGTTTATATTAAGCAGGTGTGCTGCACTACTGCCTTGGTTGCTAGCAATAACAGATGCACTGGGTTGCGGCATTATGATAGGCGCATCATATCGACTCACTTTTGAAGTTACGGCAATATTAGTAACAGGTGCTTGTGGTTGTTGATTAGCATGATTTTGCACTACCTCAATGGGCATTGGTGTCGCCTGTGGTTGTACCATTTCAGCAGGTTTAATACGTACAGGCTCACTTTCAACACCCAATGGGATCGCTTTAGATTCTGCAATAGTTTTTTGTGATTTTTTCTCAGCCTTAACCGTTTCCTTATGCTGTTGGTAGCTGCTATAGGCATAGTAGAGAATGCCACCGAATATCAGTGGAATGCACAACATAAAGAGTGCTAAGCCCCAACGTTTTTTAGGGATATAGGTCTGATCTATACTGGATTTAAGTGACGGATTGATCTGTTCCGTTTCGCGGCCAAGCACTTCGACATTTTCTATGGAGTTTGTCATGATCTACTCCATCACTTTACGCGTCACACCTAGAGTGACAGTGCCGTTTTTAGGACTTACGCCTTCGATATCATAAGCATCATTCCAGATGCCTACGACTTGGCTGCTAAGCCGTAATACATAGCGTTTTGCAACGCCATGTATAATAATCGTGTCTTTATTGTCGCCTTCCATGTGGGTGTTTACCATGCTTTCAGTACCGTCCGCGGTAACGCGGAATACTGTAGGAATCTCTCGGTGATTAGGAATGCGCAAGTAAGTAAAAGTACCGTCATCCCAAGCGGCTGTAGGAGCAATCTCATCAGATGCTGGCATTACTTGCATACTGTATTGCGTGTTTTTCTTAGGCTGTGGTGCTGCCTGCAAAGTCTTGACCTTAGCTTTGTTTAGCACTTCAATTTGCGCGACTGTTAATGGTGGTAATTCCGTTACTGGTTTTGCGTATGTAAATGCTAAATGCCATGTAGCTATTTCAGAGGAACGATCACTTAAAATGCGCAAATCAAAAGCGTAACTACGCCTGTCTGTGGCTACCACTAAATTGGTGTCATGGGCACTACTTTTAGGCTTCATGAAAATATCATTATTACCCTTGGTCGCTACGATTTCCCATCCAGCACTATCACCCCCTGCAACTTCAGTAATATGCTCATTACTTTCCAACTTGATGTGTGTGGCAAAGCCGCGTTTAGCATTGATTACCGTCGCCTTACTTTCGTCATAAGGCATAAATTGCACATTACTTTTTACATCAACCACAGGTTGTGCTTGGGCAACCGTAATGCTTTGTACAGTTAATACGGTCACCACAATGATGTTTTGTACGAATGGTTTATTTAAGAAATATTTCATTTAAGGTCAACACTGTCATTAGGCTCTGTTTGCGCTGGTGAAAAGTTGGACATGCTTTTTGATGGAGTAGGTAACTGATCTGGTGCAACACTCATTGAAGACGCGGCACTTTTCTCTTCCTTGTCCACCACATAACCCGTTACCCTAAAACCAAAAGGATTTGCCACAACATATTTTTCTAATGTCAGCGCAGAGGGTTGTTTATATTTATATGTAATAGTGGCTATATACTTACCAGCTATCTCTGTGTCATAGCCACGTTCCCGCGTTGTGCGCTCAAACCGGACAACTGCAGTACCTGGCACACCTGGTGGTAGCGTAGTTGATATGATTTTGATACGACGCTCAGTGAAGCTACCAAGCTGTTTATCCATTGAATTATCACCGTCAAACAGTGCTCTATACTCTTTAGCAATGTTGTCATCAGACAACACTAAAGTATGCTCAAAATCGAATTGCAACAACATCCAGTTATAACGTTCACGACTATTGACATACTCTTCTAACCAATGTTTATCCTTTTGCACATCACTAATTGGAATTGCACCTGTAGCATCAACCAGCTGAGCCTCGCCAGTGGCTTTATCCACCATGAATGTCACTGGAATGATTTTATAAAATGGCAACATGAAAATTAAGCCTGCTAGGCTTAGAACCGCAATAAATATAGACACACCAGTAATCTTCCATGCACGTGATTCTGATTGCTGATAAGCCATTGTTAAAGACGATTCCCAATCTATCGCTTGGCTATGAATGTCTTTTTTTTCTGATTTTATTTGCATTACCCGTGGCCTTAACTATTAGTAATCTTTGTCGTTGGATTCTTATTCGGTACAGGCTTATTTGCCGCGCATGCGCTGAGCAATGCGGTGAGCCACACTCATGCCTGATTTACCACCACCGCCTGCAGGTGAGCTATTTTCAATATTGCCACCTTGCTTGCCTTCTTTTTTATCTCTACCAATGAGCATTTTTCCTATTTGGGATACGGCTAACATCATCCCTAAGCCGCTGCCGCTGTCACCGCCACCAGTAATGCTTGCAGCGATATTGTCAAGTTTGGTGAACATGTAGGAGAAAAGAACAACAACGACACATAGGTTAAATACTATTTTTAGGACAATCATCAGGTTTAAGGTAGGGTCAATAACCAATCCGACCACCCCTGGGGTCGTCCCAAATCCAGAATGTGCGATATAGCCACTGATGACTGAAAATGCTAATCCAATCAGGATCATGATGAATAGCTGCAAAATGAGGCAGTAGATTATTTTGTTTTTCCAACCCTCAAAAAAGCTTTTTGAAGGCTCGAATGCCAACGCACCTATAAATAGAGGACCAACCGCCAATACCAAGTGCAACGTAAGCATATTGATAAAGAATTCCACCCCGACAGCAAGCAACATAACGGCATAACATGCCGCGTAAATAATTGCGGGCAAGATCAACATTAATGCATGATGAAATTCATACCAACCAAGTTTACCTGCAGCATCAAACAGCGCTTCAAACACCACCATCCCTTTTGCCACATTGCAATCCAGCATGGCAAGCACAGCCATATTTCCACTTGCTCCAGTCACTGCTCCACATCCAAAATTACCAGCAGTCACTGGATTTGCATTAGCAATTGAATTCATCAAGCCAGCACTAACACTATTCACCGTGCCTATGACTTCAGTTTGATAAACACCAGTACCACAGGCGACGAATAAGATCATCGCCATCTTGATGGAACGCCATACAATGGTTTTAATTGGTTCTTGCACTTCACCTCGCATGACTGCGTAGCCTACAAACATGTAGTAAAGTGTTGCTGCGGCTAAAGCTACAACTGCTACGTAGAGGCTAAGTTGTGCCGAGACTGAATTCACAAAGTAATCAACATAGGAGAAAAATGTACCACCAACAAATTCAAACATGTTCATTGACCCCAGTTTGTAATCGGTGCGGGGTAAGTCATCGGCTTGCCAACTTCATCGTGCATGTTTTTAATAAATGCTTCGTGTTTAATCTGTTTCTGTAGCTTGTTTTGTATTTCAGCAAGCTGATTACTTAATTGCAGTTGCACCACTGCGTTCTGGATTTTTGCCTGTTCGCCTGCAATGCGTGCTTGTAGCTCGGCTATGGATTTAGGATCGTTCGTATTTTGGATTTGATCAATCAAGCCTTGTATTTGCGTTTGTTCTTGCGTTGCAATATCGTAGGCTTGGATATGTTTGTTGAGATTAAGACCCATTGCTTGACTTAGTGGCTGATTGGCGGTGGTCTTGTCATATAGATTTTTCCATTCCGCTGGTAGATATTGGCGCAATTTAGGATCATTCAGCGCATTACCAAAGCCACGTTGCCCAGTCATGGACTGATATTGCGTCAGCTGTTGATCATATTGTTGCTTCATCGCTTGCAATTGCTTGCCCCATGACACTACCTGCTCTATTTGCTGAGCTAGGCTAGAGGCATCAATTACTGGAATACCACCTCCTTGAGCTGTTGACATTACAAAACAACACGTAATTACTATTGCTATGACCTGTTTCCTGATAATCATCTTTTTCATGTTATTAACCTTGTCACTAGTATGAGTATTAAAGCTAAGTACAAATATACGTTAATCCGTACAAATGTCAACGTTATTTCGTAATAAATTCACGGAATAACGTATATATTTTTGATATAACAAAATTTAATTGATTAAAAACTGAGAGTGAAGCTAGATTTGGTATCTAAAAGACTAAACATCAATTATTGATTTACCCAATGGCCGCACTGGCGTGCAGGCGGCTTAACTTGAGTGTTACCAATGCTATTAAAAAAAGGATTGTTATTAAATGGGTTATATTGCTGACTGGGTGGATCTATTACATACTTCACATTGTTTTTAAGGTCAGTGTATTCGTGAGTGGTGTAAGCACTACAATAACTAGATAATTGATTACTAATGCAGAAGTAACCAGCATTCATGCCACCTGAGCCTGTATAAACCCACTCTCTTAATATGGCATTAAGAGATGCGGCATCGCAGCGGCCTGCTCCATTAGCAATGGCATTTATTAAAGACTTCATTTGAGGCGTTTCACTAGATACAGGGCAAATATTTAAAAAATTGATACGCTCCCGGATGGTGTCGCTGAAGTCATCAAAATTAATATTGTAGTAGCGACTTAATGCAGGATTGCATTCACTTGGTGGGGATCCCGTAGAAAGACACAAAACGGCCTCGCAAGACAACTTTAAATCGCCAGTAAATTCATCTGCAATTGAAACTTTGCTTATCATCATTAATGACGAGATAATTAATGCTGTTTTTATTATTGAAATATTAATGTCATTGGTGATGTTCATGTGAGTACTCGATTCTGTTTAGTCATGATTTTTCGTTGAGCCAAGCGCTCTAAATAAATTGGTAGCCACACTTGCGGGTTATCGCCCGTTTCAAGACGGATCTCATCTAGAATCTCTACGTTATCTAATGACGTGCTGAGTACATCTAACATTTCATTGAGGCCGCCAAGGTCTAGCGTGACAACTGTGGATTTGTGGCCTTGTTTGACAAGGAATTGGCGGCTAGCCTCGCCGAGCGTGCGTATGGTTTGAAATTCCATCTCAGTGACCTTGAAACCGTCTACGTAATCATCATGATCCGCTTTAGGATTTGGCAAGAATATCTGCGTCGCACTTTGCTCTACCATCGCGGCGACATGAGGTGTCTTAAGGATTTGTGCAGGGCTTTGCGTATCGAATATACCAAATCCATTTTGTTTACGAATGGTGTATTGTTTATTCACCGCAAAATCAGCAAATACTGGCAATTCTAATCGCTTCCAGAATTCAGCCATGACATAGATAAAACGACGACCATCAATTAGGCTTTCTGTGAGGTGCAGCAAATACATTGTCACTGGCGCCAAAATATCTTTGTTCTCCAGAAAATCCGTATCATCAAAACCAAATAGACGGCCTGTATTGAGATCTATCTTGTCATCAGGATTATCTAGTACCCAGCCATAACTGCCGCCCCGGCACCATTTTTGCAGATAATCATGCACACTATTCTTTTCGGTATTATCCAATTGCTGGCACACTGCATACAAACCTCTATTAGGACGTGTAAAAGTCATCATGACGCGCACTGCACGCTCCAAGTCGTGCTCTTCTAAAGCATCTAACACGCGAGGAACTAAACTCTTGATCAGTTGCACCAAGAACCGAATATTATGTTCAGTGTTCTCTAATTGACATGGATTAAAGCCGGTAGGAATCCCTTTCTTCAATACTCGATAATTTCCACCAAGCGCTCGTAGCGCAACTTCTCCTCCACGATCTTTATCAAAAAACACAATGGTTGGCAAATACTTCAAAGTCATGAGTAACAGAAATAATTCAAGTACAGTTTTGCCAGAGCCAGTCATTCCGATGATAGTAGTATTGCCAGGTGCTTTTTTGTCAGTGGAATCATCATCCTCAGGCGTACCGTGAAAGTTGAAGTAAAAAGGTGCACCGTTGGGTGTTTTAAGAATGGTGACTGCTTCGCCCCACGGGTTGTTATTGCGTTTGCCTGTACCGAAACCATGCATGGCAGCCAGACCTGCAAAGTTACGCGAAGTAAGATTGGCTTCTCTTGGGCGAAAACGCCAGTTAGCAGGATGCTGTGCAAACCATGCAGCATCCGCTACCAAATCAATCAATGCTGTTTGATAGCCATCATTGCTCATCGCTGATCGCGCTTGCGCCATATTGCGGGTAGCATCATCCACAGTGTCACCAAATATCGCTAACGAGTAATGATATTCACCCAGAACAAAATCGCCATTAATAAGCTGATCCAGCGCAACATCTAACGCATTGATCTGAGAGCCTGCAGCATCTTCAGTAGAAATCAGCTGGTTACGTTGACGTTCCAATTTTTCTTTTGCGGTAGGTTTGTCTAGGACAGAGAAACTTTGTGTCTCTATGTACTCGTAAGGCGTATATAACAAGCTGTTTAGGCATCCAGCCTCCGTGTTTTCAGGGTAATCTTTGATGTCTAGAAGCGCTACAAAGCGCGTTCTGTTCGGTGCGCGAATCTCCAATTTCTCACCAATAAAAAATAAACGTGAGGTTTGCAGTACATCGCGAATGCGATGATTGCTGACAGGTACTTTTTCCCAGACACCATTCAGCAAATAACCGTAAAATGCTAATTGCTGCGAATAGGTAATGTTGTTTTCCTGAAATTCCGTTAGCACTTCTAAATCGTACTTTTTAAGGGTAGCCTGAATTTGTGAGCCCAACTCTGAGATCTTGCGTAGCGCTTGTTTTTCGGCTTCCTTTATTGAACGAAGCGATTTCTCAGCAATATCAACAACGCGACCCAGTAAGCTTTTCTTAACCGAGCCATAAGGACGATAAACCAGTGTAAGATAAGTTTCATTGCTCATCATGTTGTAGCCTGAGAATGTTTCGTAATAACGTTTTGCCAATTCGTCAGCAAATGCTTCAGGGTATTTATTATTGAATTTATCGGTGAATTGACGGCGAACACGGTGTGACCATAAAGCTACCTCGCCCAAACCACGAATAAGCTGATTAACCGCTTCATGTGCGGTTTTCAGATCGATCTCATCCGTAGTTTCAAAAGCGATGCCGTCCACTCGCCAGGTAATGAGATAAGATCCATCAACGGTACGCACTACGCGATCACTAATCAAACTGCTGTAAGGCAGATCTTGTGCAGCTACGATTTCATTATTGGCTATTTTTTGGTTTCTAGAGGACATTTTCTTTGTGGGGTATTCAGCTAAATGCTGTGATGGTAAAATTATGAATGGAATCAAATACATCACAAGAGCGATCTGCCGCGCCCCGCGCCGGGGTTGACTACCCGCGCAACTACGCTGAATTTCTGGCATGGTTTCACAATGATG
>CAINBI010000119.1 GCA_903846555.1 uncultured Pseudomonadota bacterium | reverse complement strand
GTGGATTTCTTGCTTCGTATTGACAGCCTGAATCTCCACATTTTTATTTTTTAAAGATTCATTGAGTAAAAGCCAGCGCGCATCTTGCCATGTTACAACATCTTTACCATTGATCTTTTGTATTGTTTCACCCAGTGAAATACTCGCTAAAGCGGCTGGACTTTGCTCAACAACCTTACCAACAATGGGTTTCATGCCGACAACACCCATCATAAACAGCCACCAATATAGCACAATGGCGAGCAATAAATTGGCTACAGGCCCTGCAAGCACAATAACGATGCGCTTTGCCACTGATTGCCGATTAAAGGCGCGTGCCAATTCAATTCCTGACAAAGGTGGTTGAGCCGAATCAGCTTCAAACTCACGCTCATCGAGCATTTTCACAAATCCACCTAGTGGCACTACTGCAAGAATAAATTCGGTTTGATCTTTACCCAGTTTTGTCATGAAAAACGGCTTACCAAAACCAATGGAAAATTTTAAAACCTTGACGCCACACCACCTAGCCGCCTGAAAGTGACCGTACTCATGCACAGTCACCAATAAGCCTAGCGTGAATATAAAGGCTAACGCGGTTAGCATAAGGCCCTCATTTGGACTGTAGCAACTAGTCTAGCCCGCGCATCCACAGCCACCAATTGCTCAATCGATTCAACTGATTCAATCTCAGAGGCAGATAACACTGACTCAATAATATACGGAATATCCATGAAGCCAATTTTTTCAGCTAAAAACGCCTCAACGGCAATTTCATTAGCCGCATTTAAAATAGCAGGCGCCGTTCCACCCAGATTCAAAGCTTCATAAGCAATACGTAAACATGGAAAACGTATCATATCAGGTGCGCAGAAATCCAATCTGGCAGTGGTGAGTAAATCTAGACTACTCACGCCACTGGTTAATCGATCTGGGTAGCCAAGGCCGTAAGCAATTGGTATGCGCATATCAGGGTTGCCAAGCTGTG
Source organism: uncultured Pseudomonadota bacterium (assembly GCA_903846555.1). Taxonomy (GTDB): domain Bacteria; phylum Pseudomonadota; class Gammaproteobacteria; order Burkholderiales; family Methylophilaceae; genus Methylotenera. The sequence goes on along the minus strand of CAINBI010000119.1, from coordinate 9,095 downwards.
CAAGTACGCTACCATCGATATATTCCACCATAGAGTGAATCACACTTTGCGGATGCACCACCACATCAATTTGTGAAGGAAGCGCGTTAAACAGCCAATGCGCCTCAATCACCTCTAAGCCTTTATTCATCAACGTAGCGGAATCTACCGTGATTTTTGGTCCCATTACCCAGTTTGGATGATTTAAAGCTTGCGACCGCGTGACCGCTTTTAGTTCATCCAAACTAGCATTACGAAACGGGCCGCCAGATGCAGTTAACAATACGCGTTTTACGCCTACACTTGCTAAACTTGATTCTGAGATATTATTGCTACGCCGAAGTGGCATCACTTGAAAGATGGCATTGTGTTCGCTGTCTATAGGCAGCAAGGTGGCACCGCCATCTAGTACCGCTTGCATAAACAAATTTCCAGCCATCACCAACGTTTCTTTATTAGCGAGCAATACGCGCTTACCTGCCTGTGCGGCAGCCATCGCTGGGTGCAAGCCTGCTGCACCAACAATCGCAGCCATCACCACATCTACACTTTCGTGTGACGCAACATAGTTAAGCGATGCTTCACCGCGTAACACAGTCGTGCTTGAACCTACTGCCTTAAGTTGCCTACTTAACTCCGCCGCAGCTTCAGCTTGAAGCATTACCGCATATTGTGGTGAGTATTGCTGACATAAATTCAACAAGCTTTTTACATTGCTACTGGCCGTCAACGCAAAAACACTAAAGCGATTTTTGTGTTGAGAAATTACATCTAACGTTTGTAAACCAATAGTACCGGTGGCACCCAGTATGGTGACCTGCTGTAAAGCTGGTTGATTTGTACTGTTATCCATGCATCATCGCCTCAGGAAAAGCAATGTTGATGAATATTGGCAGATATATAAAAAACATGGTGATAGCTAAACTTGGAATCAAGCCATCAATTCTATCTAAAATTCCGCCATGTCCTGGCAATAACTGGCTACTATCTTTCACCCCAGCCTGACGCTTTAAAAGTGATTCAAATAGATCTCCCATAATACTAAACAGCACAATTAGCCATAAACCGACAATTTGCCAAGGGTTAAGCTGCCAATAATAGCAAAGCACCACACCATAAATAGTGACGCCAACAAACGCACCAGCAACACCTTCCCAAGTTTTTCCTGGGCTAATTTCTACAGCTAACTTATTACGGCCAAAACGTTTACCTGCAAAATATGCAGCACTGTCTGCCAACCAAACAGCAGCCAGTACTGCAAGTAGCATCCATGGACCAATGTGATGTAGGCCAATCAATGCTATCCATGTAGCAAGTAATAACAGCGAACCTAGTGTCGCCATCATCCATTTATTATGGATTTTTTTTCGTGTAATTAACCAAGCAGGCGCTAAAAAAATCCAAAATACTGTAGCAATGGCCAGTATGCCAAAGAGCAACTCAAACCTAAGCCAATCAACCCCCGGGACTGGCTGCATATTGTCGGTAAAAATAAAAGTCATGCCTATACTTAATGCGACTAGAACGTTTAGCAACATTTGCTTTTGATTAAGCTTAATTAGATTTGACCATTCCCAAACTGCAATTAAAGTTACGGTCAATGTGGTCAATGCCCAGACCATTTGTGATGCTAAAAATAATAAGCTTAAGAAGCCAATAATCAGAAAGATTGCTGTGATAATTCTAGTTTTAAGCATAGTTTATTTATTATAGTTATTTGAATGAAAACAAAATTTTTACATTAATACTGCGGTGTTCACTCATGTTAAATTTCAGCGTCAATTGGGGGCACACTTAACTGTTCACTAGTTCGCCCAAATCTACGTTCACGTTTTTGGTATGAACTAATCGCTGAATTAAAAGCCTCTTGATTAAAATCTGGCCACAAGGTATCTGTGAAGTAAAGTTCAGTATAAGCGAGCTGCCACAATAGAAAATTACTAATGCGTTTTTCTCCGCCAGTACGTATGAACAAATCAGGCTCAGGGGCATAACTCATTGATAGATAAGGCGTGAGATGATCTTCGCTATAAAATCCGACAAGCTGCGGCGCGGCCAATTGCATTTTATTAACAGCCTGCAACACATCCCAGCGCCCGCCATAATTAGCAGCGATTGATAAAACCAGACCAGTATTCTTTGCCGTAAGCAGTTCAGACACCTCAATTTGCGCAATCAACTCAGCATCAAAGCGACTGCGGTCGCCTATCATAACGAGTTTGATATTGTTTTGATGTAGCTTTGCTACTTCACGCTTGAGTGCTTGCATGAACAAGCCCATTAAAAATGACACTTCTTCCGTTGGACGGCGCCAATTTTCACTGCTAAAGGCAAATAAGGTTAAATACTCCACCTTAAGATTGATGCAGGACTTAACAAGATCACGTACCGTTTCTACACCACGCTTATGCCCAGCTATTCTAGGCAGGAAACGTTTGCGTGCCCAACGGCCATTACCATCCATAATCACGGCAATGTGTTTTGGAATCTCTCCCGCAAGCGGAATTGTTTGGGTAGCGCTAGTAAAAAAAGCCACGTACGAACCAGTCCGATTGAGTTAACTCTTTGAATTGTTGAAAAGTTTGCAAGCTGAATATCACAATAATTCTAATTAAACAGCCATCAGTTCAACTTCTTTAACTTGCAACATCTTCTCAACTTCAGCCACCGCTTTATCTGTTGCCTTTTGAATGTCATCCTGCGCACGACGTTCATCATCTTCAGAAACCTCTTTATCTTTCAACATTTTCTTGAGCGTATCATTCGCATCACGACGCGCATTACGGATTGAAACTTTTGCGCCTTCGGCCTCGTTACGGACTATTTTAGTCATATCACGACGGCGCTCTTCCGTTAACATTGGCATCGGCACACGAATCAAATCGCCATTGGTAGCAGGGTTTAAACCTAAATCGCAATCACGAATGGCCTTTTCAACCTTACCTATCATGGTTTTTTCAAAAGGCTGCACGTTAATGGTACGTGCATCACCTAAGTTAACGTTTGCAACTTGGTTAACTGCCACCATAGAGCCGTAATATTCGACCATCACATGGTCAAGCAAACCCACATGGGCACGACCAGTACGCACTTTAGCCAAATCATTTTTTAATGATTCTAGCGCTCTTTGCATTTTATGTTCTGCGCTTTTCTTCACTTCATCTAACATTTAATTCTCCAACTGAACGCTTATAAATTGATTGAGGCTTTATAACTCAATTTCGTGTATTAGTTTTAAGGATAAGACTAGTGTAACGACTAAGGTGTTACCATCGTTCCTTCATCTTCACCCATCACCACTTTTTTCAACGCACCTTGCTTAAAGATACTAAATACTGAGATTGGTAGCTTTTGGTCGCGGCATAAAGTAAGCGCAGTTGCATCCATTACTTTAAGATTCTTAATGATAGCTTCATCAAAAGTAATGGTTTTATAGCGCATGGCTTCAGGATTTGTTTTCGGATCATCCGTATAAACACCATCTACTTTGGTCGCTTTAATGACGATTTCAGCGTTAATTTCCATACCACGTAGGGCTGCAGCGGTATCGGTGGTAAAGAACGGATTACCAGTTCCCGCACCAAAAATCACCACTCTACCCTCTTCTAAATAGCGAATAGCTTTACCGCGAATGTAAGGCTCAGCGACTTGTTCAATATTCAAAGCACTTTGAACGCGGGCATTCAAACCAATATTTTTCATAGCATCTTGCAACGCCATTGCGTTCATCACGGTGGCTAGCATACCCATGTAATCTGCGGTCGCTCTATCCATTCCTTCGGCAGCTGGTGCAACGCCTCGAAAAATATTGCCGCCGCCAATGACGACCGCCACTTGCACGCCTAACTCAACCACTTCTTTAATTTCATTAACGATACGAGTAATGGTAGCGCGGTTGATACCATAGGCATCATCACCCATGAGAGCTTCGCCAGAAAGTTTAAGTAAGATGCGCTTATAAGCTGGTACCGACACAGGAATTCCTCTTTTAAAAGTTTGCTTATTTAAGCATAAAAACACTGTTTTAGGCATAAAAAAAGTGTCACAAACAGCAAATCAACACTAAAAAGAACCTAAAAAAAATGGACTAAGCTTTAACGCTTAATCCATTTTCAATCTTAGCTAGTTATTTAATCTGATGTATATTTACATCAAATGAAAGCTAGTTAGATTGCTGCTGCCGCTGCTGCAACCTCTGCCGCATAATCAACTACCGCTTTTTCAATGCCTTCGCCCACTGTAAACATAGTGAATGAGGCTACTGAAGCGCCTTTAGATTTAAGCAATTGCTCAATCGTTAGCTTGTCATCTTTAACAAATACCTGGCTTAACAATGTTACTTCTTTTAAGAATTTCGCTACAGTACCATCAGCAATTTTTTCTAACATAGCTTCTGGCTTACCAGCTTCATTAGCTTTTTCAATGGCAACACGACGCTCTGTTTCAATCAAACTAGCATCAATGCCTGAAGCATCTAATGATTTTGGTTTTGCCGCAGCAATATGCATTGCAATATCTTTAGCTAAAGCTTCATCACCGCCAACTAAATCGACTAATACGCCAATTTTACTGCCGTGAATGTAGCTAGTAAGTTTACCTTGCACGGTTGGGCAAACAAAACGACGTGGTGTTACATTTTCGCCAATTTTACCGACTAATTGTGCGCGAGTTTCTTCAACGGTTGAATTACCCATAGACAAAGCGCCAGCTACAGCAATATCAGCTGGTTTATTTGCCGCAACAATTTCGGCTAATTCATTAACGAATTTCAAAAAGTCTTCATTTTTAGCACAAAAGTCTGTTTCTGAGTTTACCTCTATCATCGCACCAGATTTACCATCGGCACTAATGTAAACGCCAACAGTACCTTCAGCAGCCACGCGGCCGGCGGCTTTGCTTGCTTTGTTACCAAAGCGAACACGTATAATTTCTTCAGCGCGTGTAGTATCACCTTCAGCTTCTGTTAACGCTTTTTTACAATCCATCATAGGCGCATCGGTGCGCTCACGTAATTCTTTCACCATACTTGCAGTAATTTCAGCCATTTTGAGATCCTAAATTTATATTGAGTTACTTAGTTTAAAGCGATCAATTGTTTGGTATTAAACTAAAAAAGGGGCACAAAGCCCCTTTTTAATAAATGCTAATTACTCAGCAGCAGTTTCAGCCGCTTCTGTAACTTCAGCAACTTCTTCAGATGCTGATTTAACAAGCTCAGAAATGACAGAGCTACGGCCTTCTAAAACCGCATCGGCAATGCCACGCGCATATAAGCGAATTGCACGAGAAGAGTCATCGTTACCAGGAATCACATAAGCCACGCCATCAGGTGAGTTATTCGTATCTACAATACCAATAACAGGAATACCTAATTTAGCCGCTTCAGTAATCGCGCCGCTTTCATGACCAACGTCAATAATGAAAATAGCGTCTGGCAAGCCACCCATTTCTTTAATACCGCCGATAGAACGCTCTAATTTTTCAATTTCACGTTTATAACCTAGCGCTTCTTTTTTACCAAATTTTTCTAAACTACCATCTAGCAACATGACTTCAAAATCATGAAGACGTTTAATAGATTGTTTAACAGTTTTAAAGTTAGTTAGCATACCGCCCAACCAACGGTGATTCACGTAAGCACAACCAGCACGAGTCGCCTCTTCTTTCACAATGTCGCGTGCTTGGCGTTTTGTACCAACGAATAAGATACGGCCTTTATTAGCGGCCAATGTACGCACATGTTTAAGTGCATCTTCAAACATTGGCATTGTTTTTTCTAGGTTGACGATATGGATCTTGTTACGATCACCGAAAATAAACGGTGCCATTTTAGGATTCCAATAACGGGTTTGATGGCCGAAGTGAACGCCGGCTTCTAACATATCACGCATAGTGACTGACATAATATTTCTCTTTTCAAAAGGGTTATGAATTCACACAACACCAGAAACACTTTGATTTATAAGCTTTTATTAAAAACTTTAAACTTCAAGCACCCTTGATCGGGTTGTGTGTAAATTTTACTACACATGTAAAACATGCTTTTCTGCAAATTGCAGAGGGCGAATAATACCATCAACTCATTGGGCTTGCTAGCTCAAACTGATTAAGTGTTAGCTCAAACTGATTAAGCACTCACATTTAAGGCTGGGCGCTGTTAAGCGGAAAGTGATCACTTTCAAACCATATAAAATCAACACGTTATGGCAATTCGGCAGTATGCACTATTTTTACAGCTCTTTTTACGCTTTTAATACCCGCGTTGCCTTGTATATTGTGAAGCTACCAGAGGATATTGTTAAATGGCATTGACACCCCCAGAGCTAGCAACGAAAGATATTAACGCTTGGATTGATTTTTTTCGAGACGCCCCAATTCCTGTGCTTAAAAACACCGCGCGTGAAATTTCACGACTAAAAGAAGACGAGGAAAAATTAAGTGCGCGTGCATTAACCGCATCGGTAATCAATGACCCAATGATGGTTTTTAGAGTATTGAGCTATTCGCAAAAACACAAAGGCAAACAACAATTACAAGATTTGCTACAGGTTGAACAAGCTATTTTAATGATGGGATCCACTGTTTTCTTTGAAAAACTGCCAGCGGATTTTTTGGTTGAAGATGTCCTTAATAATCAGCTAACCGCATTAGTACATTTACTTAAACTAATACACCGAGCGAATCGCGCTGCACATTACGCAGCAGATTGGGCCACACATCTATCAGACTTACATGCTGAAGAAGTACGTACCGCAGCTTTACTGCATGATTTAGCAGAAATGTTAATGTGGTGCTTTGCCCCCGACAAAATGAATACCATTCAGGCCATGCAACATTCAGACAAAACTTTGCGTAGCGTTACTGCGCAACAACAAGTACTAGGCTTTAAGTTGCTAGACTTACAAAAAGAATTAGTAGAGGCGTTTCAATTACCTCCGTTACTTTCTAAGCTAATGCAAGATGGCGAATGTAACGAACAGCGCGTTAGAAATGTAACGCTGGCAGTCAACCTAGCAAGGCATTCCGCAAACGGCTGGGATGACGCTGCCTTGCCCGATGATTACCATGATATTGCCGAGTTCTTGCGCATGGATATTGATAGAGTGATGCGCCTAGTGGGCATGCCTGCAGTTAAGTAACCAGCCAAAGCTGTAATGGTCAACTAAATTGAGACACTTCGATAGATTTTTGTTGGAATTTCAGACCAAAACCGCCCGCTTGACCCACCTCTTGCCTCAAAACTGGTTCGGAATTCAGCTAAGAGGGGGAAATGCGCGGGCAAATGTTCAATCGAACTATGGTGGCTTAGACCGTACTTTTAAACTTTACGCCCAAGCAAAATAAACGTATCAACAAGACCTTTACCCTTCACTTCCACTGCCGCTCTTTCTGAAAACACGTAGGAGCTTTGCAGAATTTTTTGCGTTGCCTGCGTCACTTGAATAGCATCGGTCATGCAAGTATCTTCCATACGGCTAGCCATATTGACCGTATCACCCCATAAGTCATAGCTAAACTTGCTGCTACCTATAACCCCAGCCACCACAGGACCAGTATTAATGCCGATACGCATATGTAAATCTATGCCAATATTAATGGCGACTTCATCTAATGCCGATTTCATTTCGAGTGCCATTTCAGCAATTAAGTGAGCATGATTATCACAAATGACAGGTGCGCCAGAAATAACCATATAGGCATCGCCGATGGTCTTTATTTTTTCTACCTGATACTTCGCTGCAAGCTGGTCAAATTTTAAAAATACTTGAGACAGCAAATCTATTAATTGAAGTGGTGGCATTTTTTCTGAAATTTGAGTGAAATTAACTAAATCTGCAAACAGCACTGTCACTGAGTTGTAATGATCCGCGATGCGCATATCGTTAGATTTAAGTCGCTCGGCAATAGTTGCTGGCAAAATGTTAAGCAAGAGCTTATCTGACCTTGCTTGCTCAAGTTCTAACGCCACCATGACGCGCTCCTTTTGCGCCTGAAAGTAGCGTAATACGCCATACAATATAGAGGCTGTGCCTGTAATATTCATTAAGAAAAAGGCATCTTTTACGTTGCTTGGTATAGGCATGGCATTGCCAGAAAAGTAATGATTAAGCTTCCATGAAATGAAAGCCAAGCCGATGAAAAGTAAAAACCAAGGGGTTGATTGACGCGTACCAAGAATCATCAATGCGCCAACAGGCGATAAAATTGCCCAAATGGCAACGCCGCTAGATGCCGCAAAACCACCAATGGCCCACTGCATAAAAAATGGCATCACCAGCAACATGACAAGCTGGGTGAAGGTGAAATATTCATAACGCTTAAAGCGATAAAATATAAAAAGGCTGACATAAGAAATAACAAGGTAAATGTAAGGTACGGCAGCGATAACTTCGTAGCCATCGCCTAAATCAGAGAGCGTGAATATCCAGAAAATACAAACCAAACTCTCCGCTAACATCAGTATAGATAATATGGATTTACCTAATGTAGCTGGGCTTGGATTAGATAGCTCACGCCAAAACTCTCGCGATAATATAGGGGTGGTGGCTAAATTTTGCAGCATATAAACATTGGCTTTTGATAGAGTGAGACCTTTGCACGAAACTAAATTAACCACAATTTAATATAAACCCCAATTATCGTCATTCCCGCGTAGGCGGGAATCCAGTTAAGTTGTTGATTCGCCTAGATACCCGCCTACGCGGGAATGACGATGTTGATGGGTTTTAGGGTTGAAATGCGCTCGTGCAAAGGCCTCATAGTATTTAACGAATAAATTCACACTATATCTCAACAGGATGTCGGCTGCCACCCTAAGGGAAGCACTGAACAATTCCCCATTGACAAAGCCCAACCGTGAGATTCACCGCTTCAAGGCAAAATAACACTGATTTTGAGTGGATTTTTTGGAATGCCTTCCGTTTTTAAGACGCAACCTTCCTGTCTAATCACAACAACCATCGGCACGTAAGCCTCAAATTAGCTAACCCAAACAGCGAGAACAGTTGCGCCGCGTTTTTAGACAAGCCCTTGTCACGTTCTTTTTTGTGCTTGAAGATATTCTTCACCCAATAAAACGGAGGCTCAACCTTGGCACGCATACTCGTCTTAGCAGC
>CAINBI010000118.1 GCA_903846555.1 uncultured Pseudomonadota bacterium | reverse complement strand
TAAGCGTATTGCGCTTTATGAGGCTGCGAAACAAAGACATCCAGAGCGATGGAGTGGTGTCACTAGAAACTGGCAGCCAGTCAGCGTCGTTTACTTAAATCCAGATCAACACGTCACCGATAAAATCGGTGGAAAGGAAGGGTGTTTGGTGCTCAAAAATGCGGCTTAAATGAAAGCATTTAGGCGACAATTAGGTTGACAATTTCCGCAGGGTGACCTCGATGAAGAGTAACAACATCTAGGGGTTTTACCATTGTAAACCCCTCGATTTATCTTTGTTTTCACTCAGTATTATCAGCTTTAGCTCATATTTTATATAGAGAAGACTTTTACGGTCTGATCTAGGCTACGCTGACTATTACAATCTGGCGTTTTCTAACCCTATTAAAATAAATACTATGACGCCGTCTAGCTTAAATCAACCCAAGTGCCGTCGCCTTTAATCCATCCTCAACCGATACAGGTGGCGTCCAACCAAGCAATGTGTATGCCTTGGTAATATCCACCTGTAAATTACCGCACAGTCTTTGCGCGACCGCGCGCTTACCTAGCATGTCCGCAGCAAACGCAATCAAGCGTTGCGGAATGGGCAACAGCCATGCCCTCACACCCAACGCCACGGCGCTAGCACGCAATAATTCGGTCGTAGACAGATCATGCCCATCCGACACCAAAAACACCTGATTGGTCGCAGCGGGGTGATCAAGACAGCGTAAGATCAAGCTCACGAGATTGCCTACATAGACAAAACTGCGCTGATTGTGTATGGCGCCAAGCGGCATAGGAATGCCACGCTTGACCGCCTGCAGCATACTATCAAAATTAGCCTTTACCCCGACACCATAGACGAGCGGCGGACGGATAATGACCATCTCCATAGCCGTTTGCTGTGCCAGCAGTAGCAGGCCTAGCTCCGCCTCAAGCTTGGACTGGCCATAAGCATCTTGCGGATTAGCCACATGCTCTTCGGTAAAAGGCAGGCCAATCTCGGTATGTTCACCGTTAACCTTGACGGAGCTGATAAAAATAAACCGTTTCACCCCCGCCTGGGCGGCCTGCCTTGCTAGGGTTAATGTGCCTGCCACATTGACCTGACGAAACTCAGCCAGCGGGTCAACGGCAGCATCATGCATCACATGCACGCGTGCCGCGAGATGCACGACCACATCGACATTATGCAGTGCGGCCGACCAATCGCTATCAGCATTGATGGCAGCGATTGCCACAGTCTGCGTCAAGCCATTAATACAGCAATCTACTACACGTACCGCCGCGACTACCGCATGCTGCTGACACAGCGCTAGGCAGAGATTGCGGCCGACAAAGCCGTTAGCGCCTGTGACCAGTATCTTCATCATATATGGCCTTGGCGCTGTATCATAGCCTGCGCAGGATTACCAAAGCGCAGGTCTTTGCCTAATCGTGTAATTATTTTCAGCATTGCGCTACTCATGGCGATTGGATTGGAGCACCAAAATGGTCGATAAAATTTAGCTGCCCACAACAATGTGATGCCAGCCGCGCTATTATAAACGAATCAGCGCCATCTATTACGGCTGGCATACACCCATAGTAAGTGATCAATAGCATGGTTACGAGCTTTAGTGCACCTTAAAGCGTTTGTTTTAATTCGCGCAAATCGCTGCTCGTGAATAGCTGACTTCTTCCAATGATCTCAACTGGCTTAATTTTTTCGGATTGGACGTAACGCCTAAATGTAGGCATCGAAACCTCCAAATATTCAGCCGCATCCTGCGCTGAAAATCGCGCATCCTTAAGATGTCCAAAAACATCGTTGTGCGCAAAGTTATCCGCCTGAAAGGCGTTCTTTGCAATCAACGCAAAAAATTTTAAACGCTCACTCTCGGGCATATGCTGAATCTGAGAAAAGACTTCTTCTGCACGCATCAATTGACTCATATTATTTACCTCCAATAAACGGTTAAAGGCTATTGCCTCAGGTACCGCTTCAGTTCCTCATGAAAGCTTTCATGACTTCCTACCTGATAAAAATCAATCCATAATAAAGTGATCAAGTCAGCCGACTTTCCAAATTTGTAAGCGATCAAATATTCCTGTTTATTAAAACGAAATTTATATACATAGACATCGCTTAAATCTCCAGCCTTCAACTCACTGGAATTAGGCGAATTCTGAATATAAAGGACCGCATCTTCGATTGCTAACTGCAAAGGTTTGCTTGCCTTCTTAATAAAGGCAGCAAAAGGTCGCTTGTAATTTGGCCGCATGATTTAGTTATAGATCAATAATTGATTCAATATCAAACTATTTATGGGGATAGTCTTGAACAAGATCGCTGGTAACGGGCATTAGCATCCCTCTTCCAGCCAAATGAGAATGAGTCCGTTCTGTGACAAGCCCCTGCTATCAGAGAATTTTACAGGGAATCGGTTGCAAACGCCGGGTCAATTTGACTGCAACCGAAACCTCAAGCCTGCTGTGACTTAACGCAGTGCATTAAGCACAAAATAAGACCTACCCTCAAAATTTCAATCAAACAAGATCGCTTCCAGCTTCCCGGCAACTTCTGCCATGATGAAATCAGGGGTCAGCTCCTTGAATTCAGCTTTTCTTTCACGCCAATCCTGCGATTTTAATTGATGGCAATGCACTACGCCTTGGGTTTCAGTACCTGAGCCCATGAGCGTCACCACCGTACCAACAGAGCGCGCATTAGCGGCAGCACCTTGGGAAATAGGGCAGATTATAGCCAACCCGCTGCCATTGAAAATCTTGTCGCTGATGACTAGGCCATAATGTTTACCTAACATCTCTTTACCTGAAGCTGGATCAAAGGTTAAGTGAACAATATCCCCGCGTTTTGGCACGTAGGCCATCAAGCTGCTTCCAAGCCGACGGACTGCATTTCATCCCAGCCTTCAACACGCGGCAAACCATCTGGCATTTCTGCCATCAAATCTTTAATGTTGTAGTGCTTTCTATTCGGTTTTGGTGCTGTGATTGTCATGTGCTCTCCATCAAGCATCAGGTTCACTTTCGAACCTTCATGCAGCTTGTTTTGCTCTATGAAAGCTTTTGGGACAGTCATCACCAATGAACCGCCTGCACGTCTTAATGATTGCAACATATCTACGCTCCTTACATATAATATCCTATTCTAGTAGGATTTAATCCCGCATGCAAGTCGCTAAATTATCAAACATCCTCAATATATATTCTTATTTATAGAATCTATTTTATGGAATATTATCCCCTATGACTTATTCATTTGCATGTTCAGAAACTGCATGCTATTCAATAGCCATGAGTCACGTCGATTTAAAAACAGGTCTTACATTGGTGCACTTCTACGCGCAAACTTTGGTGTACTTCTAAACAAGCATTGACACAATTGCATGCGGCCGCATACATTAAGAATCAAGTTGCAGCATAATTCTGATGACTTACCCCTCCACTAAATCGGATCCAGCTCATTAGCCTCCCAAGTAATGTCAAGTCTAGACTGCGGCTTGCATGGGATGTATTTCTCGCTCAATTTTGTCGCCTACCTGAATCTCGGTCTGCTTAAGATCGAAGCTCGCCTGGAGGTTAAGCCAAAACTGAGGGGTAGTATTAAAGAAGCGTGCGAGCCTGAGTGCGGTATCACTTGTGACCCCACGACGTTCACGCACCACCTCATTAATCCTGGGCGCAGGTATACGCAACGCAATTGAGAGGGCATTAGCACTCATACCAAGCGGTAGGAGGAATTCTTCCCGAAGGATCTCCCCCGGATGAATTGGTCTCATTTTATTTTTAATCATTTATTACTCCTTAGTGGTAGTCCACAATCTCAACATCCTCGGGGCCATTAAACGTCCAGAAGAAGCAGACACGCCATTGGTCGTTGATCCTGATACTGTGCTGACCTGAACGGTTACCGGATAGCTGCTCCAGCCGATTACCTGGCGGCGACCTTAAATCCCTTAATTCGACGGCATCCTCTAGCATCTGCAGCTTCCGCTCGGCGACCGATTTAATATTGTTGAATCGATGGGCAGACTCACCCTCGTAAAGCACTTTGGTTTCATTGCATCTAAATGATTGAATAGCCATGCGTAAATGTATAACGTTTATCGTTAAACGTCAATGATATAATGGATGTCACTAACATGTAGCATTAGCGTCTCAGCCCAAGACCATCAAAGCTCTGATAGCACAATAAAAAGAAGTAATCGAGACTTAGCTCATAAGGGCCCTAAAACTAAACGATCAAACATCCTCAATATACATTCTTATTTACAGAATCTTTTATATGGAATATCATCACCTATGATTCATTCATTTGCATGTTCAGAAACTGCATTGCTATTCAATAGCCATGAGTCACGTCGATTTAAAAATATTGAGCGGGTGGCTAGGCGTAAGTTATTGCAATTGCATGCAGCCACATTACTACAAAGCTTACGCATCCCGCCTGGCAATCAACTTGAGATGCTCAAGGGAAACCGAGATGGGCAACACAGCATGCGGATTAATGACCAGTGGCGGGTATGCTTTATCTGGAAGGAAGATGGCGCCCACCAAGTTCAGATTGTGGACTACCACTAGGAGTAAAGATTATGAATATATTACTTGAAGAAATTCACCCAGGCGAGATCTTATTAGAAGACTTTATGAAGCCAATGGGGATTACCGGACGGCAACTGGCCTCGGACATTGACGTGTCGCCGAGTCGCATCAGTGAGATTGTGCACGGCACGCGTCCAATCTCAGCCGATACTGCGCTGCGTTTAGGTCTGTTCTTTTCGATGGAACCGCGCTTCTGGATGAATCTGCAGGCTGAGTATGATTTACGCATGATAAAGCGTAATCAAGAGGCGAAGATAGCACCTCGGATTCGAGTATATCAAATGGCTACCGCCTAACTCTTAAGATACCTGGCTTCCGGCATTAGCATGCCTACCGCCTCCAAATGAGACTGAGTCGGTTTTGTGAAAAGCCCTCTCACAGGAAGTCGAGCGGAAACAACATCACCCAATGTATGAGCATATGTTCATTAATGATAATAAAATCAAGATTGTGACTACTTTACGTTCATTGTTGATAAGTGCACGTAACTTGCTATTAACATGCCCTTATCGTCTATCCGCCAATTTATAGACGGCGTTGCGCTCTCGCTTTCCAACTACAACTACCAGCACAATTAACACCTCATCCTTAACCTGATAAACAAGCCTATAGCCAATACTACGAAGCTTTATTTTGTAGCGATCCTCATGGCCATGCAGTTTTGCTGATTTTACTCTAGGTGCTTCTAGCCGCTCTTCCAGCTTTTTTTTAAATTGCGCTTGTATATTGCGGTCTAATTTCTCCCATTCTTTCAGTGCAATATCTAAAAAGGCTAGCTCATAGTTCATTCAAGCTAACCTTAATTACTTTCTCATGTGCTCGCATGTCAGCCAAGGCATTAAGCTCTAAGTCTTCTATTTTATCCATTAGGGCTTCATAGGCTTTTGCTGGCACACAATAAAAAGCAGGTTCATTGCGATTGAGAATTGCTACAGCAAAACCATCACCAGCCGCTACGGTGCCCATAGGATTTTTCTTTAATTCAGAAATGCTCGCTGTCATTTCTGCTAACACTAAATTAGACATTATAATTCCTTGCAGCCTGTTTAAGAGCGCTAATTATAGCACTCTTAATAGGTCTATTGTCAATTTAACGCATGACTTAAAGCGTTTAGCACCGCGCCTTCGCATAGCACTTATCCACTTTCCGCAGAATCGCGCTTAAGCACATCGGCCTGTCCAGCAATATTAGCAGTCAAAGCGTTATGTATTATTAATTGGCGTAAACCTATCGTCAATTACAATATATATCATTAAATAGCATTAGCTCTCACAATAGGATCATCATTGTTCATGCCTATATCACCCTTACCGCACGCCAAGCTAAACCGACACCAACATCACTGACCATTGACATTGATGTTAGTTATATATAACATATAACCATATATTTATATTAAATGTTAGCTATGAATAACATAAACCTAGATCTTAAATCCTTGGGCGCTAGCTTTAAGCGTGAGCGACTTGCCGTTGGGCTCACCCAAGCCGAGGTCGCACACAAAGCTGGCTTAAGGCGTGAGACCATCATACAACTGGAGTCTGGGGCATCGATTAGCGCCAACACACTCATTCAAGCGATCTCGGCGCTAGGTAAAACCTTGGCCATCATTGACCGCAGGCTCGATTACGACAGGCTCGATGAAGTGTTTAATGAAGACCGCTAAAGTGAAAGCGCTAAGTGTAGAGACCTCAGAAGGCCATGCCGGACTTCTCACGAAGGAGGCGCGCTACGTCTTCAACTACGAGACCACCTCACGTGATGCCGAGGTGTCACTGGTGATGCCACTACGTGCACAAAGCTATGCCAGCGGCGGATTATTCTCGGTGTTTGAGATGAACCGGCCAGAGGGTTACCTGCTAGAGTCCATCAAGAAACGCTTTGCGAAACTCGGACCGCTTGATGACATGGCCCTCCTTAAGATTACCGGGGCCAATCAAATCGGCAGACTGACTTACTGCGACCCCAGTGAAGCTAGTACTCAGGCCAAGCCGCAGGTGACTAAAGAAGCGTTAATCCGCTCAACCACTTCAAGTGAACTATTTGCGTTTCTCACCGACATTTACTTTAACTCTGGCGTGTCCGGCTTCCAGCCGAAGGTGATTATGCCAGATGCGAGTGCTCCCGTTTCCGAAAAGTCTTCAATGGTCACCTCCAGTCTGATCGTCAAGGCGGCCGGTGATGACTACCCCTTTCTAGCGCAGAATGAGTTCATGTGCATGGAGGTAGCAAGACGCGCGGGCTTAACGGTACCGCCGTTTTGGCTATCCGAGGATGGCGGGCTCTTCATCATGGAGCGCTTTGATGTGACAGCTGATGGCCAACGCTTAGGGCTTGAGGACATGGCGGTGCTCATGGGTAAATCCCCAGAAGAAAAATACAATGGCAGCATTGAGAATATCGCCAAGGCGGTGGATCTATTTTGTGGATCAAATTCAGTAGAAAGTAAGGCGCGGTTATTTGAATACATTGCCCTCTCAGTCGCACTTCGCAATGGGGATGCTCATTTAAAGAACTTCTCACTCATCTACGACAGCCCCCACGACGATGTGAAACTTTCACCACTGTATGACGTAGTCACCACCATGATCTACAGCATTGAACACCCAAGGACAGGGGCCACTAAGGTCGACAACACCATGGCCTTAAATATGTTTAAAACCAAAAGCTACCCGCTTGCGCAATCCTTAATCACCTTCGGTCAGTCAGTCTGTATGGTTAAACACCCCGAAAGGATCATCGAGCGGATTGAAGAGGCGAAGCGCGAAACACTTACTGAATTCCAATCCAGGATCGACCCCTGGCTGTACCTTAACCTCAAATCTGTTTGGGGTGGAAGTGGTGTTGCGAATTAAAAAGCTGATAATTATCTAAAAAAACTCTACCTTGTTATGCTGCCTCAATACTGCGCATTGCACTTAAGATGCTCCTGATTGCGAGCTTTCCATAAATCATAAGCGGCTTGTTGCGCGATCCACAGTTTCTTTGGGGTATCGGATGCAAGCAGGCCGCTAATTTCAATGCAAACGAAGCGTCAAGCCTGTTGCGACTTAACGCACCACAGTCGACAGTGGTAACTGTTGAATTAAGTACCGCACTGTATTTTGAGCTTCAGACAGTCAACAAACAACTTGAATCTTCAATATAAGTAAGTAAGTATTGACCTTGCAGCAATATCAGAATAAACTCCCAAATTGGGAGGAGTGAAATGCGCGTCATTGCAAAAAGTACATTAGCCAGATTTTGGTGTCAGCCCGATTACAGGGATGCTGAAGGTGCATTGAAAAGCTGGTATGACGAGGCGGTCAAAGCTAATTGGATAACGCCACAAGACATAAAGGCATATTACAGAAATGTCAGTATTTGTGGCAACAATCGGGTGGTATTTAATATCGCCGGCAATAAATATCGGCTGGTGGTGGAAATGCAATATCGGGCCGGCATTGTGTGGGTGAAGTTTGTTGGCACGCATGCACAGTACGATCAAATTAACGTGGAGAACGTGAATGAATATTAAACCAATTAAAAGTGATGAAGACTTGCGTATGGCATTCAAGCGTCTTGAAATCGTATTTCAGGCACATGAAGGGACACCGGAAGCTGATGAAATGGAAGTGCTTGTGACGCTTATCGAAGCTTATGAGAATAAGCATTACCCGATTAGTGCTGCGAATCCAGTGGAAGCCATTAAATTCAGAATGGAGCAGCAAGGTCTTACTCAGAAAGACCTTGAACCATTTATTGGCTCCAGCGGACGTGTTTCTGAAGTGTTAAACCATAAGCGCAGACTCAGCCTGCAAATGGTGAAAAAACTTCACGACGGCTTGCACATTCCATACGAAAGTCTTTTATCTGCTGCCTAGGCTAATGGTAGGCAGGATGTAACTAAACTTTAGTTGTTGGCTTTAGGTGTAATGTCGATGGTATTTCTGGCCTGCCGCCATTGCTGATGCTTACGTAATTCTGACAAGGTGCGGAAGAAGATACGGCTTAGATCATCATTGACCCGGCGCGGCATCTCAAGTTCCATAATACCAAGCAAGCGCTGTGATTGCACACTTGTCACCGCTGCTTTAATTTTAGTGGCATGGCTCATGCGCCCATAATATATCTTCTGCTGTCTCGGCCGCTTGCGCAATGGCACAGCTGACAAATGAAACTGATTCTAACTTAGCATTACTGATATGAAGTGCAACTAACTGCTCCGCGCTAGGCGCTTCCTCGGGAAAAAAGCCATGCCTTTCAGCCAGTACCAGAACGCTTTTATATAGACTTGGATACATGAGCATCATAGACTCGATATCAGCTGCAAACAATTCACGATCCCCCTGTGGACTGACCGTCCAGTTTGGTCTGGAATACGCAGGACCGTTTTGACTGGTCACGATAGGCCATAATACCCACCAGTCTACGCCAGTAATTAACCAAGCCCATTCTTCTGCGGTCAGGCCGTGGGTTGGCGTATTGCAGTCGGGCCATTTAAACTGGCCACGATGCAGACGTCGCTGACAGAGCCAAACACCGGTGCCATCCCAGATTAAGAGCTTGAGGCGATGTTGGCGTTTGTTGCGAAATGCGTAAGCGCTGCCATCACAGGGGGTGCGGCCTAAGGTGTTTTGTATCTTTTGCGAGAGACCGTCAATGCCTATGCGCATATCGACAGGTTCAACGACTAGCCAGACTTGGTTGGGGGTTGGCATCATGGTAATTGCCGTAACAAATCTGCTAAGCCTGAGGCATGGTGACTGAGCGTACTTAAAGGTAATTCAATGCGCCAGCCGCTGGGGCTGTGCAATTGAATCATGGTGTTGATCGGAATGGGTTGGGCTGTCAAACAGCGTGCAATGCTGGCTGGAACTAGTGTTAATGGTAACGGTAACTTGGAAAGCTTGGCAGTCTCTCTTGCCTGATAGAGTCTTCGCGCAAAGGATTTGATGTGCAGGCCATGGTTTGCGCAGTAGGTAATTTGCCTCAAATTGCCTTGCCGCCATGCGTCGAGATGGTCTTTGTTGGTACGCAATTAAAACTACCCAAAATATGCCACTAGTGCGCGCCTAAAATTACCCAGAGTGATTAACCTACCTGCTCTTTTAATGAGCAGGATTAACAGGAGATGATCACCATGAAAGATTTGGGAATAATTCGACGTATGTATTACCGCGATGGGCTATCG
>CAINBI010000117.1 GCA_903846555.1 uncultured Pseudomonadota bacterium | reverse complement strand
TCCTTCAGCAATGCCGCCGATACCTTAATCTATTCCTTGTACCTCGATGGTAATCCATGGCTAAGGGTTTGGGGAGATGGTACCGGCGGCAGTGAAAGAAAAGTTGGGTTACCTGGGTTTACAGCACCTCAATCTTTTACAGTTTACGGGATGATCCCTGCCCATCAGGTGCCAGCGGCGGGGTCGTATCAGGACACTATTGTCGTTAACCTGATTTTCTAACCCAACTAATGCCGACGTCTGATGGATTAGATTTGGCCCGCAGCGTATTGTCAGCGGGGTTGTGACCGCCAATGGGTAGGCGACCACGACCACCAGTATTTGGATAGTGTGGTGCAATGACTTGCGTTAATGATCCCCATGGGGTGATCTGTGCTATTTTATTCAGAAAAATATCTCGCCACGTTTGCTTCTTTTTAGCCGCATATTCTAATTAAGAAAAGCTCTCTTACATCATATTATCCAATTAAATCAATAAGATGAGGTTATTCCATACCTAACATCCACTAGGCTGGAGGGTGGAATAAATTAGCGGTTCCCTAAAGAAATGTGATTCATTTACCGTTAACGCTCTAAACGGTCATGCCAACACAGGCCTAGCATGACAAGTGCTAAGTTGAGACCTTTGCACGAAGCTACTTTTATACTAAAAACGTTCAATTTGTTATTCTGAGCGTAGCGAAGAATCCATGCAACTTGTTGAAAATGATGGATTCTTCGCTACGCTCAGAATGACGGCTTTTGGTATTTTTGTTTAAAATTGAACTATTTCTTGTTTCGTGCAAAGGTCTCAAAGCATGTAGTAGGGGTGGAGAAATCTGCTTTTTTATTTAACTTTGCCTGAAAATGATGGATATAGCGACACTTAAAAGCTATTGTAGTTTTGGTTAGGCATGGCAATTGTCTGCAACGTGGCTAATCGGTCATTCATTACATCAACACTATAAATGCAAAACGGAGCCTGGGCTCCGTTTAAATTCACCACACTGAAACTTAAATTATGCTGTGGTATTGATATTATTTCCGATAGTCGCAGATACAGGTTTTTGTGGCTGCTTGGCTTCAGCACTGCCTGACTTGGTGCCATCATTATCGCCATCTGCATCTCTTTTAGCTGATTGAGCGCTAACGTTAGGAATGTACTGTTGCGATGAAGATACGCTTGCTACTGATGTCATTTCTTTACTCCTTTAGATTAAATGGTTGTTTTTCGTTACGTTTCGGTACGTAATACTTTATCGGCAGGAGTTTAGATTTCTGAAGACATTAATTATGCTAAAGGTGTCAGGTTTTTGTCAGGTTTTAGGCATAAAGTGGAACTGTAGTAAAAATATTCGATTACAAAACAGAGGATTTATATCATGAAAAAAGTATTATCATTAGTTCTAGTTCTTGCATTTGGGTTTGCTACCGTAACCGCAATGGCTTGCCCAAAAGGTGAGGTGTTGACAGGCGGCACAGGTAAGTATCATAAAGGCGGAACATGTGCTCCAAAAGTAGCTAAAGAAGCGACATCAACGGCTAAACAGGTGGCACCAGCGGCTAAAGGCGCAGCTAAGAAATAGTTTGGTGTTATAAAAAAATATTGTTCTAAAAGGGGTAATTTTCACCCCTTTTTTTTCTTTACGCTGACCTTCGCCTTATGGACACGCCAAGCTGTCGCATTATTAATCGAACAAGAATATGGGTTGCGCCTCCCCATCCGTACCGTAGGTGAATATCTGAAACGGTGGGGTTTTACACCACAGCGCCCGATGGTAAGGGCTTATGAACAAAAACCAGAAGCGCTTAAAGCTTGGCTAGATGAGCAATATCCAAAGATCGCAGCACGCGCCAAGCGAGAGAATGCAGAGATACACTGGGGAGACGAGACTACCTTAGTCAATGCCGATGTACGCGGGCGCAGCTATCAGCCCAAAGAACAAACACCGATTGCCTTTGCGGTGGGCGGCTTAAGGCAAAAGCTATCCATGATTTCAACAGTGACCAATCAAGGTAAATCACGCTGGATGATTGTTGAGGAAAACTTTGATACGGATAAGTCTATTGAGTTCTTGGGGGCTTTGATCAAGGATGCGCTACAGAAAATATTTTTGATGGTGGATCATCTGCGGGGACATCACAGTAAGCTGGTAAAAGCTTGGGCTGAGGAACACAAGGCGCAGATTGAATTGTTCTACCTACCCAGCGACAGCCCAGCGTTAAATCCAGATCCGTGACGCTATGCAGACTTAAAATACGCAGTCGGCTCTAAACTGGCAGTGCGCATAAAAGAGAAGTTGAAAGAGGCCGCCAATGATCACATGAAGATGTTGAGTGCGACGCCTGAGCGCGTGAAGTCATCTTTCCAATATAAGCGGATTCAGTATGCAGCTTAATTTCTTAAACTTTTAATTGCTGGGTCAATAGTTCAAACTTATTTTAAATTAATATGCTGACTGCATCAGTTGATTTTGATTGAGGCAATAGATCTGTTTACTGCTAAATATGAGCCAAGCCAGCCAATGGAGGTAGCGATGCCGATTATGGCTAAGAATAAGTTGTTATTGAATAATGATAAGCTGAAGTCGCTGCTGTAAAGATTGGATATTTGCGTGACAGAGTCATTGAATAATTGCACAACGCCTGCCATCATCAAAATGGCGATTAAGCCGCCAAAAAGCCCGTAGAACATGCCCGCATACAGAAATGGTGTTCTAATAAAGCTGCTGGTAGCACCCATTAAATGACTGACTTCTATTTCATCTTTTTGCGTCAAAATTTGCATTCGAACCGTGTTGCCAATAATCACCAAGAGTGCGATGCCCAGCAGTATTGAGATGAAAAATGTTATTTTTTTACCTAGGGCTAACAAGGTGGCGAGACGTTTTGCCCATTCTGTATTTAACAGTGCTTGCTCAACCCCTGAGATACTTTGCAGCTCATCTTTTAGGGCTTCTAATGCAATCGGGTCATTTGATTTGGCTTGAATAAAAAAGGCATCGGGTAGCGGATTTTTATCCAATTGGTGAATGGTGTTGCTGTTATCGTTATTGGTTTCTGATGCGGCTTTAAGTTTTACCCATGCTTCATCTTTGGTCACTAAATGAAATTGTTTAATGGCCGCATTTTTAGCTAAAAGAGCCTTAATCTCAGTAATGGTCGTTGTACTTGCATCCAGTTTAAGAAACAGACTAATCTCTGTTTCGTTCTGCATATGGTTTGTTAGCTTGGATAAATTATCAATGCCTATATAAAACAAGCCCGGCAAGCACATTGCAACCCCTACCACCAAGCTAATCATAAATGATGGCAATGGGTTGTTGCGCATGCGCAATAGCACGAGCTTAATCGCTTGAAAATGATGGTTTAACTTGTTTTTCATAGCGTAATCTTTTCTGCGGTTAATGCGCCTTGGTGCAGATGCAATACGCGATTTTGCCTGGCACTCATGCCCAGTGCATCATGTGTGGCCATAATCACGGTAACGCCCACTTGATGAAACGCATGAAAAATCGCCATAATATCCGCAGCATAACTGGCATCTAAATTACCCGTAGGCTCATCTGCAATGAGAATAGAAGGACGGCTTACCACCGCGCGGGCAATGGCAAGTCGTTGTTGCTCGCCGCCCGATAGCGTAATTGGCATGGCTTTTTCTTTGTGCAATAGCCCAACTTTATCCAGCGCCGCACGAACGCGCTTGGCTGCCTCAAGCCCGGTGATGCCATTAATGTGTAATGGTAAAATGACATTTTCAAAGCAATTTCGATCGTACAGCAGCTTGTGGTCTTGAAAAATCAAGCCGAATCTACGGCGCATATACGGAATTGCAGAAGGTTTGAGCTTGCTAATATTTTGATTGGCAATGAGGACAATGCCGCTGGTAGGGCGCTCAATGGCTGCAATCAGTTTAAGCAGCGTACTTTTGCCAGCACCTGAATTGCCTGTGACAAAAACCATCTCGCCCGCTTCAATATTCAAGCTGACATTTTTTAATGCCTCATCACCACCGGGGTAACGTTTAGTAACTTGGTCAAATTTAATCATCGCTTAGATTATATCGTTAAATGTGGTGAAGGTTCAAAGTACAAGAAAAATTGAGTTCAGTGCTAGATGCACTGGATTGTAGGCGAGTAGCTCTAGTGAATAATCGCCGTAAAGCTTACGTTAGGCCGCGCAAGCTAATCTCACCCGATAAAAACCGCTGCAAGCCAGCTATAGTTTCTACCAGTAAACTGCCATCTTCGGCGACGCCTTTGACTTCGCCACACACTTCCCGCCCATCTGGCATCAGCATGCGCACGGCTTGCAGGTGGTAGGCGTGATGTTGCATCCATTCCTTGCGCAAGTGAGCAAATCCATTTTGCTCAAAATCACGTAATAATATAAGTAAGTGTTTAAGCAAAACAGCTAGCAATTCGTTTGGGTTAATCTTTTGAGAAGATACGCTAGCTAAATCTGTGGCGGGCTGATCAATCTGCTGCTTGATATTTTCTGGCAAGTTTAAGTTAATGCCAATGCCTATCACTGCGGTGCTTGGGCCTTCCATATCGCCTTGTAGCTCAATCAAAATGCCGGCTAACTTCTCTTTACCAATCAACACATCATTTGGCCATTTGAGTTTAGCCTGAGTGATGCCAAAACTATGCAATGTCTGCGCCAGCGCCACACCTACCGCCAAGCTTAAGCCAGATAATGCCGAAGCCCCGCATTGAAAGCGCCACAATAATGAGAAGGTTAAACTCGCGCCTAGCCCAGCGTGCCAAGCGCGGCCGCGCCTGCCACGGCCACTGGTTTGCAGGTTGGCGGCCACGCAGGTGGCATGTGAGTGTGTGCTTAAATTTTGCATCAAATAGCTGTTGGTAGAGGCTAAATGGTCATGCACTTCTACTTTGACGTCATTGCAATCTTCGCCCATAGCGGCTAACACTGCCTGCGCATTCAGTAGCGTTAAAGCCTGTGGCAATTTGTAGCCGCGCCCGCGCACCGAAAAAATGGTAATGCCCAAAGTTTCTGCGTGCTGCAAGGCATTCCAAACAGTTGCGCGGCTGACATTAAATTGCTTAGCAATTGCTACACCAGAATGGAATTTTCCATCTGTAAGCAGGCTGATAATCGGGAAAGTATATAGGTTCTTCACGGTGGGAATTTTAGCACAGGGCGATAAATCTTCTCACGGGCAATCAAATCAGCGCCTTATCCGTAGCTATGATCATCGTTGTGTAGAAGTGTTTGGCCGCAAACGTGTAAAATGAGCGCTATTATTCATATTTATTAAGTTACCACCCCACAAATTATGTCAGCAGAAAAAACACCTATTCCACTCGGTTCTAATTTTATCCGTGCCATTGTTGAAAAAGATATTGAACAAGGCGTGTACAGCACGCGTAAATGGGCAGGGTCGCCGGGCGATGCCGCGCACCATGCTGCTGGTCAGCCTGATCCTGCCAAAATCCGCACCCGTTTTCCGCCTGAGCCTAACGGTTATCTGCATATTGGCCATGCTAAAAGTATTTTCTTAAATTTTGGCTTAGCGCGTGATTACGCTGGCGTGTGCCACTTTAGGTTTGATGACACGAATCCTGAAAAAGAAAGCCAAGAATACGTGGATAGCATTAGCGATGCCGTTAAATGGCTAGGCTTTAGCTGGGAAAATAACGGTGAAAGTAATTTGTATTTTGCCAGCAATTATTTTGATTTAATGTACCGCGCGGCTGAAAGCTTAATCGAAAACGGTCACGCTTATGTGGATAGCCAAACGGCTGAAGAAATGCGTATTATGCGCGGCACTCTGACCGAAGCTGGCAAAAACTCACCTTGGCGTGATCGCACTGTGGCAGAAAATTTAAGCTTATTCCGCGAAATGCGTGATGGAAAACATGCTGACGGTAGCTTGATTTTACGCGCCAAAATCGATATGGCTTCGCCGAATATCAATCTGCGCGACCCCGCTATTTACCGCATAAAACGCGCATATCACCATAACACTGGCGACAAATGGTGTATTTACCCAATGTACACCTTTGCCCACCCGATTGAAGACGCGTTAGAGCAAATTACCCACTCCATTTGTACGCTAGAGTTTGAAGATCAACGGCCGTTTTACGATTGGCTATTAGGCCGCTTGGCCGAAGCTGGCATGTTGGCGCAGCCGCTACCAAAACAATATGAGTTTGCCCGCTTAAACCTCACTTACGTGGTGTTATCAAAACGTAAATTGATTGATTTGGTGCAAGATCATCACGTTAGCGGTTGGGATGACCCACGTTTGCCAACGCTGGCAGGCGCGCGCCGTCGTGGTTATGTGGCAGAAGGCTTTAAATTATTCACCGACCGTATCGGCGTATCAAAAGCCGATTCTTGGATTGAATACACGATTTTAGAAGACTGCATGCGCGAAGTGCTGAATGAATCATCAGAGCGTCGCATTGCCGTGTTAGACCCGATTAAATTGGTGATTGATAATTATGCAGTGGATGCCGACGGAAAATCACAGACCGAAGACTGCTTCGCCCCTAACCATCCGCTAAAACCAGAACTAGGCAAACGCGTAGTGCCATTAAGCCGCGAATTATGGATAGAGCGCGAAGACTTTATGGAAACGCCAAGCAAAGGCTACTTTAGATTAGTGCCAGATGGCTTGGTGCGCTTGCGTTATGGCTACGTGGTGAAATGCACAGGCTTCGAAAAAGACGCCGCTGGCAATGTCAGCACCGTACATTGTGAATATTTACCCGATACAAAATCCGGCACACTAGGCTCAGATAGCATCAAAGTAAAAGGCAATATTCACTGGGTTTCAGTCGCACATGCTTATGAAACCGAAGTGCGTTTGTATGACCGCTTATTTAAAGAAGCGCATCCAGGTGCGGGTGATAGAGATTACTTAAACGATATTAATCCTAATTCAGTCACTGTAATTACTGCACAATTAGAGCCAAGCTTAAAAGATGCAAACCCTGAAGATAGATTTCAGTTTGAGCGTCATGGCTATTTTGTGGCGGATAGAAAAGATAGCGTGGCGGATAAACCAGTGTTTAATAGAACGGTGACTTTGCGGGATGCTTGGCAGAAGTAGCTCTAAAATGCTAAATATATTATTTAAAAAAGATGTTGTCATTCAACTTCCAATTCAGTTCAATGTCGACACAATGTACCCTTTTATTGAAAAGGTGATTGATGAGCAGTGTGATGCAAAATGCTCAAAACTTACATTTGACTTCTCTAAAATTCGTTTTATTGAGCCAGTTGGTGTGGTTATTTTAAGTAATCTTATTGAATATCTAAAAAAAGCAAAAGTTAAAGTATTCTTTTCTGGGCATACAACTAAAACTCCTTCTAATATTTTCTTAGATGATTCTGGATTTTTTAATCATTACTTAAATAAGTTTATGTTTGAATCGCATTCGGCCAGATCAACTACTATTCCTCTACAGTTGGTTGCAAATCAGGACGCCACTAGCTTCCTATATACAAAACTAATGCCTTGGATAGGCCGCGAGGTTGGTTTGTCTGAGGACTCATTGTCAGCCATAAGAACTTCTATAGAGGAGATATTCCATAATATTAGGGATCATTCAGGCGTAGGGATCGGTTGTGTTTTTGCACAACACTTTCCAAAAAAGCGCGTTATCGAACTCGCTATATCTGATTTTGGTTTAGGTATTCCAGTGTTGGTGCGAACAAGTATACCTAATATTACAGATACAGAAGCTTTAAGGAAGGCTAGTGAAGAAGGTTTTACAACAAAGAGTAATGTTAGAAATCGTGGTGCTGGACTAACAAACATAACGAGATATATTACTCAAAGAAATAATGGAACTATACTTATTAGCTCTGGTAAAGCTCAGCTATCGGCTGTAAAAAGTAATGGGGTCGAACCTAAAATAACTGCACGGACAATAGTTGGCTTTTATCCCGGAACTTTAGTAAGAGCCATACTTCGAACAGATACGTTTGAAAAAATAGTTGAAGATGCTGAAAGGGAGATATTTGAATGGTAATAAATGTCCTTGATCATGTGAAAACAGCCTCGACTTATGAGGATGGTGAAGTGATTTTCAACCTAATATGTGATGCATTAAGAAAAAATGAAAATATCATTTTATCTTTTAATGCCATTACATCGGTGCCATCTGCCTTTATTAATTCTTCTCTAATTCGATTGCTTGAAGATTTTAGCTTTGATTTAATTCGTGAAAAAATCACCTTCATCAATACTACAAAGCATATAAATGAATTAATTAGGAGCCGTTTTGCATTTGTACTTTCTAAAAATAAATCATAATTTGGACTATATTGTTTGTAGAGAAATTACGCTAAATAAGCAATATTGCTAGAAAAAAGTCAGAAATAATGCAAAATCAAACGATAGTTGTAGTAAAGCAATTAAGCCCAGACTCTAAAGAATTTCGTCAGGCGCTTATTCAAGCTGCTCGCCAAGCCAACCGACTGGCAGATGCTTTTGGTTTGAAGGTACCAACCAACAAAGCAATGTGTGATAAAAAATCTTAATGGCTAGTGAGTCGAGATAATAAATCAGAGGCTGCGGAATGTGACTAACACTTATTCTAACCAATGTTTATTAACAATGAAGCATCACGACACTGGATACCGACTTTCGTCGGTATGACGGAAATATGTCAGGAATAGACAAGTATCGAATCACTTTCATCAAACCTGTCATTCCGACGAGACCGTAAAGGTCTTCACCGTGGAAAATATGTGCTGAAGCACATTATTCACACGCGAAAGGTCGGAATCCAGCGGCCTTAGCTCATTCACATCAAAATAGATCTATATCAAATCGCACCATGCTTAAAAGTGCTAATCTTAAAACACTAATCACTCAAACTAAACCTTATGCGCCGCATACTTATTATTCTTGCCAGCATTGCCTTAATTGGCGCCACCTTTTGGTGGTTTAACCGCACGCAGCCGATTGTTGTGGCTTTGGTTGAGGTTGGTCTTGGTAAGGTTGAAGCCAGCGTGGCGAATACGCGAGCTGGTAGCGTGGAGGCTTGCCAGCGCACGCGACTTTCGCCGATTAGTGGTGGGCGCATTGCTTTTTTGGGCATCAAAAAGGGTGATCACGTTAAAAAAGGCCAAGTGTTATTGCGCTTATGGAACGATGATCAGCAAGCGCAAAGTCATCTCGCGCAAACGCAGGTAGCCAGTAGCCAAAAACGCATTATTGAAGCTTGTGCCATTGCTGATAACGCTGAGCGTGATGCGGCGCGTATGGCTAAGTTACAAGCTCGCGGCTTTATTTCCGAAGGCGGTGAAGAAAAATCGCGTTATGAAGCACAATCTAGGCGTGCGGCTTGTGACGGCGCGCGTGCCGATGTGATGCAAGCGCAGGCGCGGGTGAAAATTACCAAAGTTGAGCAGGATAGAACCGTATTGGTTGCGCCGTTTGATGGCATTGTGGCGGATATTGTTGGCGAGCTTGGTGAATATACAACGCCTTCGCCGCCGGGTGTGGCAACACCGCCCGCGATTGATTTAATTGATGATTCTTGCCTTTATATTAAAGCGCCTATGGATGAGGTGGATGCGCCCAAGATTCATGTTGGCCAGCTTGCGCGGGTTTCTTTGGATGCGCTACCGGGCAAGCCGCTGGCTGGCCATGTAAAACGTGTTGCGCCTTATGTGGTGGCGGTAGAAAAGCAGGCACGAACGGTGGATGTGGAAGTTTCAATCGACAATATTAGTGAGAATAAACGCTTATTAGTAGGCTACAGCGCAGACGTAGAAATTGTGCTGGATAGCCACGATAAGGTGTTGCGAGTGCCCACTTCAACCTTGCTTGAAGGTAATAAAGTATTGATTTATAACGCCGATAGCAAAAAGCTGGAGGAGCGCGTTATTGAGGTGGGCATTACCAATTGGGAATTCACCGAAGTGCTGAGTGGCCTGAAACAGGGTGACCACATTGTGGCTAGTTTGGAGCGTGAGGGTGTGAAAGCAGGGGTTGTGGTTAAGCCAGAAAACAGCGTGAAAGCCCAAGGCAGTAACAAGCCAAATAGTATCAAGGCGAAATAATCCACCATGCCAGAATCTGAAAGCCTGATCGCACTCAATCAGATAGACCGCACTTTTTACCTAGGCGATAGCCAAGTGCATGCTTTGCGCAAGGTGAATTTAACCATTGCGCCTGGCGAATATATTGCAGTAATGGGGCCGTCTGGTTCTGGTAAATCGACCTTACTCAATTTAATTGGCCTGCTAGACCGTCCAGATGCAGGAGGTTACCAATTAGAAGGACGAGATGTGACTACGCTAGCGCCCGATGAACAAGCCAAAGTGCGTAGCGAACGCATAGGATTTATCTTCCAAAGTTTTCATTTAGTACCGCGTTTAACCGCCGCCGCTAATATTGAGTTGCCGCTTATTTTGGCGGGTATGTCGGTGGCTGAACGCACAAAACGGGTTACACAGGCACTCCAAGAATATGGCCTCACGGATAGAGCGCAACATCGGCCGAATGAGCTTTCTGGTGGGCAACGCCAACGTGTGGCTATTGCCCGCGCGACTGTGCAACGTCCAGCGGTGTTGTTGGCCGATGAACCGACTGGTAATCTTGATCGCGTGACAGGTGAAGAAGTGGTGCGCTTATTAGAGGCGCTTAATGCGCAGGGCATGACATTGATAGTGGTCACTCACGACCACGCGTTAGGCGCACGCGCACGGCGGCAAATCAAAATGGAAGATGGCGTTATTGTGAGTGATATTACGCGCGCCCCTGAGCCGACTGGCATCGGAGTCTGTTGATGTATTTAAAGTCCGTTCGCATTGAGCTTGTCGAAATGTGCCAGTGTGCTCAAAGCCTTCGACAGGCTCAGGCCGAACGGATATTGATGCTTCACTGTGCTAAATTAGTCACTTTGGATTTAGCTCATAATTGTGCTTTAAATTAGGTTGCAGCTGTTACGTCAAATAATCCGATGATATAGCCAATTTCTCATCATCGTCATGCCGACGAAAGTCGGTATCCAGCGTCTTAAGTCACTAGATTCCGTGTCAAGCACGGAATGACGGGTTATTTAGTGGAATAGTTATAGATAAAATTAGTGCGAGATTCTTCATTGAAAATATTATGAAAGTCACATGAAAATAATAGACACATTTCGCTACGCTAGAGATGCCGCAACCGGCACGCCTTTACGTACCAGTTTGCTGATTATGGCGATGTCTATAGGCGTGGCGGCAGTGGTGGTGCTAACGGCCTTGGGCGATGGCGCGCGCCGTTATGTGGTGGGCGAGTTTTCTGCCATCGGCAGTAATTTGGTGATTGTATTACCTGGTCGCTCAGAAACGCGCGGTTTTAATCCGGCTAATTTAATTACCAGCACGCCACGCGATTTAACGCTAGATGATGCCACGGCCTTGTTACGCTTGCCAGGCGTAGAGCGCATTGCGCCCATTTTAATTGCCACCACAGAAATCAATGCTTCAGGCAAATTGCGCGAGGCTATGTTGCTAGGTACAAGTGCCGATTATATTCGCGTGCGTAAACAAAAATTAGCGCTTGGGCGCTTTTTAACTAAAGATGACTTAGGCCACGGCGCTGCTGAGGTGGTGTTAGGCGCGACTATTCGGCGTGAAGTTTTCGGTAGCGAAAATCCCCTAGGAAAAACCGTGCGCGTCGGAGATAGGCGTTTGCGCGTTATCGGCGTGTTAGCCGAAGGCGGGCAAGGCATGGGCATGACTAGCGATGAGCTGCTGATTGTGCCAGTCGCCACCGCGCAAGCCATGCTTAATAGCAATACTTTATTCCGCATTTTAGTGGAGTCACGCAGCCGCGAACAAATTGGCGAGGTGAAAGCGCGCGTATTAAAAATGATTACCCAGCGCCACGAAGGTGAAGAAGACGTCACGGTGATTACGCAAGATGCGGTGTTAAAAACCTTCGACAAAATCTTAAACGTGCTGACACTTGGCGTTGCTGGCATTGCCGGTATTAGCTTAGCCGTTGCCGGTATTTTGGTGATGAATGTAATGCTGGTTTCTGTTACGCAGCGCACCGCAGAAATCGGCCTACTTAAAGCGCTGGGTGCTACTTCTGCGGCGGTGCGCCAATTGTTTATGGTTGAAGCAGTATTGTTATCACTCACGGGCGCGGTAGTTGGTATTGCTTTGGGTTATTTAGGTGCGGCAATACTGCGTGATTTTTATCCTACGTTTCCAGCCTATCCGCCATTATGGGCGGTGCTAGCTGGCTTAGGCACTGCGCTAGTTTCTGGCTTAGTTTTTGGCGTAATGCCAGCACGCCGCGCCGCACAGTTAGACCCAATACAGGCATTATCTAAGCGCTAATGATGCTAATCGCTGATTCTACAAAATTTGCCTTGCAAGCCATTACCTCGCATCGTATGCGTAGTTTTTTAACGCTGCTGGGCATTGCTGTTGGCATTGCCGCCGTTATTCTACTGACGTCTATTGGCGAAGGCGTGCATCAGTTTGTATTGGCCGAATTCACGCAATTTGGCACCAATGTGATAGGCATTTCTCCCGGTAAAGTTAAAACTGGCGGCCAACCGCCCACTGGTATTCCAACCACCGCACGGTTGCTAACCATGGAAGATGCTAAATCGCTGAAACAATTACCGCATGTCACAGGCGCATCGCCCACCGTGTGGGGAAATTCTGAAGTGGAAAGTAATGGTCGCTTACGGCGCAGCACGATTTATGGCGTAGATGCAGATTTTTTGCATGTGTTTAGCTCAAGCGTGCAAATCGGCAGTTTTCTTCCTCAGGAAGGCGCAGGCAGTTCACGCGCGCTGGTGGTATTAGGCAGCAAATTGCGCCATGAATTATTCGGCAGCCTTAATCCTTTAGGCGCGCGAGTGCGTATCGGCGGCCTGCATTTTCGGGTAATCGGCGTATTGGCCCCCAAAGGTCAATTTTTAGGCATCGATTTGGATGACACTGCATTTATCCCCGCCGCGCGTGCGCTAGAACTTTACAACCGCGAAGGTTTAATGGAAATTCATGTCAGTTATGCGGAAGGCGTGTCGTCGGCCACAGCGGCTGCGGCAGTTAAAAGTCGCCTAAAATTACGTCACGGCCATGAGGATTTTACCGTCGTCACGCAAGAAGATATGCTCAAAACCTTGTCGAATATTCTGAACATTTTAACCATGGCAGTAGGCGCACTTGGTGGTATTTCTTTGCTGGTAGGGGCGGTGGGCATCGTCACCATTATGACCATTTCAGTCACCGAACGCACCAATGAAATTGGCCTGCTAGTGGCGCTGGGTGGACGTCGCAGCACTATTTTGGCTTTATTTTTGAGTGAATCTGTCATGCTGGCAGCGCTGGGCGGCGCACTAGGTTTATTGCTAGGCACAGGCTTGGCACAATTACTACGCTTGCTATTGCCCACTTTGCCCGTACATACGCCTTGGAGTTTTGCGATTGGGGCCTTGGTGATGTCTGCCATTATCGGTTTGCTGGCAGGTGTTCTACCTGCAAGAAGCGCCTCAAGGTTGGATCCGATAGAAGCGTTGCGCGCAGAATAAGCTATTATTATGCCTATGCGTAAACACAAAAAACACCATTCAAAAAAAATCGGCATGCCGCCTGGGTCGCTAATTTATGTAGGGCAGGCGGATAACGACGTGAGTCAGTTAGCTAAACCGACCATTAGCCTGCTTGAGTATGATGCCGCCGACTTTGTTGAGCGCAAGCTTAGCACTGAAGACTTAGCTACGCTGAATATTCACGAAATTGCGAATAAAAAATTCTGGCTGAATATTCATGGCGTGCATGATGCTGCGCTGATTAAGCAAATTGGCGATTTGTTTAATTTACATCCGCTAGTGCAAGAGGATATTCTCAACACCCAGCAGCGACCAAAAATAGATGAATATGATGATTATTTATTTTTAGAAGCGCGTAGCTTTAAATATGATCAAACCAATATGGCGGTAGATTCTGAGCAGATTAGTTTTGTGCTTGGCCGCAATTATTTACTCACTTTTCAAGAGCGCTCGACCGGAATTTTTGAGCCTGTACGCAGTCGCTTGCGTGTGAGTCGCGCGCATATTCGTGAGCTTGGCGTAGATTATCTGGCCTATGCTTTGCTAGACAGCATCGTCGATAGATATTTTAAAGTGCTGGAAGATGTAGGTGAAGATAGCGAGGCGCTGGAAGATATTTTGCTGCATAAGCCGACCAATACCGAGTTGCACAGCATTCATCAGTTAAAACATGTCAGCATCGAGCTACGCCGCGCCGTGTGGCCATTACGCGAAGTAATTAACAGTTTAACGCGCAATGAAAATGACTTTTTTAAATCGACCACCATGCCATATTTGCGTGATGTGTATGACCACACGGTTAATTTTATTGAATCGCTGGAATCAATTCGCGATTCCTTAAGCGGCATGATGGATATTTACATGGCTAGCGTGAGTAATCGGGTGAATTTAGAAGTGCGTGCTTTAACCGTCGTTGCCATGCTGTTTATGCCAGCCACGTTGATTGCTGGAATTTTTGGCATGAATTTCCACGAAATGCCATGGCTTGCGGAGAAAAACGGCTTTTGGTGGGCGTTGGGGTTGATGGTTGGTATTGCGTCAGTGATGATTATGATTTTTTGGCGCAGGCAATGGCTGACGAGTAAGACTTAACTATCCGTCATACCGACAAAAGTCGGAATGATGGGAGTGTTTAAGCCCGAGTAGTTAAATATCATTTAATCAAAGCGGCATACTTAGCTCGTATCTTCGCCGCTTTAGGTGCCGCTACCGCCAAGCAGTAGGGCTGGTTTGGGTTTTTTGCAAAATAATATTGATGATAATCTTCAGCGGGATAAAACAGTTCCGCGCCATTAATTTGCGTCACAATTGGTGCGTTAAAGACCGAGTCTGCATTAAACTTAGCCATCATTTTAACCACAGCTTCGTGCTGCTCAACATTCTGGCAAAATACAGCAGAGCGATATTGTGTGCCAACATCATTACCTTGGCGGTTGGGCGTGGTGGGGTCGTGTGACACAAAAAATATCTCCAGCAAGGTTTCAAAGCTCACCTGTTCCGCATCAAAAGTGATTCTGATGGCTTCGGCATGGCCAGTATCGCCGTTACAAATTGTTTTGTAAGTAGGATTTTCTGTATGACCACCAATATAGCCAGATTCGACTTTACTCACGCCTTTTATTTGTGTGAAAACAGGCTCGGTACACCAAAAACAGCCACCAGCGAAAATCGCGATTTGTGTATGACTCATGATGCTCACCTTAATTTGTTATTAAATTTTTGTCTTAAAATACTGTCTTAAATCTTATTGATAAACCTTACAATGCTTAGTCAGTTTTTCACTCAAAACATTACATCAGGTTTAACTATTTTTAACTATGCGCTTAAATGCTTTATATGTGGATTTTAACTCCTACTTTGCCTCGGTAGAGCAGCAACTTGTGCCAGAGTTGCGCGGTAAGCCCATCGGCGTGTTGGCGATAATGGCTGAAACAACCTGCTGCATTGCCGCTAGTTATGAGGCGAAAGCATTTGGCATTAAAACTGGCACTGGCGTGCGTGATGCCCGCAAACTATGCCCAGACATGATTTTTGTAGAAGCGCGGCCGCCGCTGTATGTGGAATTTCATCATAAGTTAATCGCGATTGTAGAAAGCTGCACGCATGTTGAGCAAGTGCATTCTATTGATGAAATGGTCTGCAAGCTGACTGGTAGTCAGCAGATGCCAGAGAATGCGCTCAAACTTGCGGCTAAAATTAAGCGCGAATTGGCTAAGCAATATCCCTTTATTAAATGCTCAATCGGCATTGCGCCTAATACATTTTTAGCTAAAACTGCCTCCAATATGCACAAGCCGGATGGTTGCGTGCTTATTGAATCACATGAGTTGCCGCAACGGTTATTTGCCTTGCGCCTGAGAGATTTAAACGGTATCGGCAAGCAAATGGAGGCGCGCTTAAATCGCTATAAAATCGCCACCGTAGAACAATTGTATGCGGTCAATAAAAGCCAACTACAAACCGCTTGGGGTAGCGTAGAAGGCGAGCGCATGTATGATAAATTGCGCGGGCTAGAGCCGCATTATGTGAAAAATGCGCGCAGTAGCTTGGGGCATTCGCACGTCATGCCGCCTGAGCAACGCAATCCAATTGGCGCTAAAGCAGTGTTGCATCGGCTATTGCAAAAAGCGTGTATGCGCCTGCGTAGTTATGATTTACTTGCATCGAAAATCAGCATTAAGGTTAAATTTAGAGATATGCCCAGTTGGGGTATGGAAAGTGCTATTTCACCAACCGATAACACTTTACGGCTGATTGAAGCGCTGGAAACTTTTTGGCAACATTACCCGCACACAAAGTGCGAGCCTTTTGCCGTGGGTATTTCTTTTTCCGGCTTAGTCACGGCAGACGAAGTGGCGCGTGATTTGTTTCAAATAGAACCACTGGAAAATGAGAAAAAACTCAATAAGGCCATTGATACGCTAAATTTAAAGTTTGGTAAAAACACCGTTTATTTTGGTGGCGCGCACGATGCGCTAAAAGATGCCCCTATGCGAATTGCCTTTGGCCACATTCCTGATTTGGTAGTGGAGGGTGATGATTAAAGGGCCTTGATTCAGCTAAGCCAGATCAAAGTAAGTGAGTTCAAAGTAAAATCATCGGAAAATTTCCTAGGCTAATTCCCAATCAAAAATGGCTGCCCCTCGACTAATTCATTCGAGGGCAGGCTCTGCGAGCCAATAGGGACGAGCTTCCCAGAGCATGTGTTTTGCGTGTTTTAAGTGATTCTATTCACTAAAAAACACTGCCTATCTGCACCAACAACCTCAGGCTACTTGGTATTAATCGCGCAATTGATACACTTACCTTTAGATTCGTCGTAGCCTTTAATCGCCTCTAGACCGATGACGTTAGTCATAATCGCTTCATCTAGCACGGCCTCCCCCATTTTTGCACCAGTAATATCTGCGCCAGTTAAATCTGCTTTGCTTAAATCAGCTCTAAACAAATCCGTGTTGCGTAAATTGGCATTACGTAAATCTGCAAATTTAAAATTAGAGCGATTAATGTCTGCTCCTTCGAAGTTGGTATTGGTAAACTTTCCACCAATTGCATCAAAGCGCATCGCGCCCATCGGTTGGTTGCCAATATCTAGGCCGAATCTGCCGCGCTTAATGGTCGCGTTGCTCATATTTACATTGCCTAGCGTGCCTATCATGCGAGCATTAGTCAGGTTTGCGCCCTGAAAGTTAGTCTTATCGAAAATGGCCTGAAAAATTATTGCATCTGTTAAGTTAGCACCGCTTAAGTTAGCGTTCTCAAGTCGTGCTAAATTTAAATAGCTTCTTTGCATATCGGCATTGCTTAAGTTTGCGCCGATTAAATACGCACCAAAAAAACTGGTATTTACCATATTACAATGGCGTAAATCCATACCATTAAAATTAAGGTAGCCCACATCTTTGTTGGATAAGTCACAATTTTTGTTGTTTACTTGGCTTAATGCTTGTTCTTGCGTTAGTTTTACGCGCTCAGGTTCAGCATTTTTGGCATAAAAATCAGCGGCTTTATCTATCATAATTTGAGGTTCAAATAAAAATGAGTCGCGTGAACCTTCATTGCTAAAGCAGTAGGTTTTACCGCCAAAAATTTCATTGATTTCACAGTTGGTTTTGTGAAAGCTGCCTTTCGATAAGCTATTGGTACAGTGGTCACCAAACTCGCCCGCAAGGGTGATGCCACTAAAGCTCACGCTGATGAGTAGAATGAAATGCTTAAATTTATTCATGGTGGTTCTCCAATGACTGCAATATAGCGCGCGCCTAAGTCTTTTATTTTAATACATTATTCACACTGAAAATTAAACAGCGAGCTTTGCACGCAGCAAAAACCGACTCAATTTAACGTAAAAATTACCACTACAACATCCCGATAAAGTTTAATTTAACTCAGGCAATCATTGCACAAAGAACTAAAAACACTTCGTGAGATCTTTGCGCGAAGCTGAATTAACCGCAATTTAATATAAAAACCCACAATTATCGTCATTCCCGCGAAGGCGGGAATCTAGGCGAATCAACAACTTAACTGGATTCCCGCCTACGCGGGAATGACGATGTTGATGGGTTTTATGGTTAAAATTCGCTCGTGCAAAGGTCTCTTCGTAACTTAAAAACTCTTAATCCCTGTCAATACATAGACAAAAGTAGTTTAGATTGGTTTGTGAGTTTTCACTCATGAAAATCACTAGTTACAAAATATTAACAAATGTGTCGTCGTCCATATTAAAACATGCCGCGTTGAATGACCATCTGCAAAATAAATAGCAGTGATTGAAAATTAAAATATCAATCCATCGCGCTAAAAGTAGCGTAAAAAACAGGAGATTTAAAATGAGTATTATAAAAAACATGCAAATAAAAATACCAGTAAAAATGCTAATTCCCGCTTTATTTTCAGCTGTATTCGCCTTACCAGCAATGGCGAATGATCAATATAACGATACCGCGCGTGTGCTTTCATCAACACCGCAAACTGAGCGTGTAAATATGCCACGCCAAGAATGTCGTACTGAATATCAGCAACAAAGCTATAGCAATGGCGGTAATTCTGTGGCGGGGGCCTTAATTGGCGGCATTGCTGGGGGCTTGCTTGGAAATACCATAGGCCGTGGCAATGGTCGGGTTGCCGCTGCTGCTGTGGGTGCTGGGGTCGGTGCAATTGCTGGCAACAGCATTGCTAATAATCAAAATGGCGGCGGTACGCGCTCTGTGCCTGTGCAAAATTGTTATCAGGTGGATAACTGGCAAACTGTCAATTCTGGTTATTTGGTGACTTATGAATACAACGGCAGAACTTACACCACCGTGATGAATAACCAGCCTGGTCAATATATTGATGTGAATGTTGCGGTGGTGCCAAATAGCCGTGTCGTTTCTCAAATCACTTACATTGAGCCGATTCGTTTTAATAATAGACATCATCATTTTGAGCATCGTGATGAACGCGGCGAACGTCGCGGCTGGGATAATCGGGGCGATGCGCGTCGTGATTGGGGTAGAGGCAATCGCGGTGAAGGGCATTATTATTAATATTAATAGAGGTGTCCTAAAGTAGTGGTAAACCTAGCCGCCGTAAAAAGTGGCTAGGTTTTTTTGTGCTTGTTTACAGCCTGACAGCCTGTTTTTTTCTGAAATTAATGCTAACCATTACCATGAATCCATCAAAATAGATGCCTTGGGATCCGCGTCCCTATTGCCTCTCAGGGCATCTGTTTTTAGATGTATTTCCATTTTTTAAATAAATTTAAGTCCTCAGCACCTGTTTTTTATTTACTAAAAACGCCCATCAGCATAGGCTTGCTTGTAAAATCAGGGTTATAGATTTTAAATAAGAACTTCGCGTGAAACTAACGGTAGATTGTATTTTAGCCCCAGAATTATCCAAGCTTCCCTACAGTAGCGGGTTAGCGCAGCTATTGTCGAAAGGATCTGTCATGCAGGTCGATAAGCCATTAGAAGCGTTAATTTGCGAGCAATATGGTGTGCAATCTTTGTTTGATTATCCAATTGCGGCGATATGTGCCGCAGCAGATGGTTTGAAGGTCAACGATGCTTTTTGGCTACGTGCTGACCCTGTGCATTTGGTGTTGCAACGCGATTGTTTTAGTTTGGATGAATCTGTTCCGTTGCAAGTGGATGCCGCGCACGCAACGAGCATGGTTGGCAGCTTGAACCAGCATTTTAACCAAGATGGTTTAATGTTTGAAATTGGCGAGTCTGGCGCTTGGTATTTACGCACCGAACATACACCAAACATTAAAACCAGTTTGCCTAGTGTGGCGGTGGGTAAAAATGTGCATCAATTTATGCCGCAAGGTCTTGAATCGTCCAAGTGGTTAGCCGTGCTTAATGAGGCACAAATGTTGCTATTCGAGCATCCTGCCAACCAGGCGCGTGAGTCTAGTGGTGCGCCTGCGGTAAATAGTATTTGGTTTTCTGGCGGTGGTTTAATGCCGAAAACGCACTTGCCAAGCAATATTGATTTAATGTTAGCCGATGGAATTTTTCATCAAGGCATGGCTAAGTGGGTTGGTGAGGCTTGTCAAGCTTTACCATCTAGCTTAGATGAAGTTTTAAATCATTCAGTACAACAAGCACGGCTACAACTGCCGAATATGCATACTTTAGCTTGGTTCGACCACTTGCTGGCTGCACTAAAAACAAAAAAAATCAAACAGTTAACCCTCAATTTAGGCTTTTATGATAAAAGCTTAATCGTGACAATTAAGCCAATAGACACCTACAAATTCTGGCGTAGCAACAAGCCAGTGATGGATTATCTGCAATGACAAAAATAGTGCAACGTAAACCTCAGCCACATATTGAACAGCATTTAGTGCAATCTGGCGTTTCGCCGCTCATGGCCAGATTGCTGGCTACGCGGGGCGTGACCGAGGCGAATCAGCTGAGTGCAAATTTAAGTAATTTGTTGCCACCAAATACACTCACTCACAACGCATCGATGGCGAAACTATTGGCAGATGCCATTGCCAGCAGTAAAAAATTATTAGTCATTGGCGATTATGATGCTGACGGCGCCACTGCCACAGCAGTTGCCGTTAAAGGTTTACGTGCGTTTGGCGCAATGGTTGATTTTTTAGTGCCGAATCGCTTTGAATACGGCTATGGCCTCACGCCGGAAATTGTTGCACTGGCCGCCACACAAAATCCTGATGTGATTATTACGGTTGATAACGGCATTGCCAGTGTAGAAGGCGTAGCCGCCGCCAACGCGCTGGGCATACAAGTGCTGGTGACTGATCACCATTTACCTGGACAAGAAACGCCGCAAGCGGCTTGCATCATTAATCCTAATCAACATGGCTGTACCTTTGCCAGTAAAAATTTGGCGGGTGTGGGCGTGATGTTTTATGGTTTGCTAGCGTTGCGTGCGGAACTTCGTGAACGTGGTGCTTGTGTGAATAAAGCGGAACCCAATTTAACCGAGTTGCTGGATTTGGTTGCGCTCGGCACTGTGGCCGATTTAGTGAAGCTAGATGATAATAATCGTATTTTAGTTGAACAAGGCTTGCGTAGAATTAGGGCTGGTGCTTGTTCGCAAGGAATTTTAGCCTTATTGCGAGTGAGTGGTCGTCAAGCCGCAGCATGTAATGCCCAAGATTTAGGTTTCTACGTTGGGCCTAGGTTGAATGCGGCTGGCAGGCTAGATGACATGACGCTAGGCATACAATGCTTATTGGCAGAAACTGAACTGGAAGCCAGCAGCATGGCGCAACAATTGCAAAATTTAAATGCTCAGCGTCGCAATATTGAGGCGGATATGCAAGATAGTGCCAATATCTCGCTAGATGATATTAACGTTGCCAACCAATTTGCTATTACCATGTATCAAGCCGACTGGCATCAAGGCGTGATTGGCATTTTAGCCTCACGCATTAAAGAGCGCTACCATCGACCAGTCATTGCATTTGCTGACGCTGGCGGCGGCTTGCTTAAAGGCTCTGGGCGCTCTATTGCTGGTTTACATTTACGTGATGCGCTTGACTTACTCAGTAAGCATCAACCAGATTTGATTCTTAAATTTGGCGGCCATGCCATGGCGGCGGGGCTGTCGATTAAGCAAGTTGATTTTGAACGATTTAATCAAAGTTTTGAATTGGTGGTAAAAAGCCTGATTACAGAAGCCGATTTAGAATCAATCCTTGAAGTTGATGGT
Organism: uncultured Pseudomonadota bacterium; assembly: GCA_903846555.1. Taxonomy (GTDB): domain Bacteria; phylum Pseudomonadota; class Gammaproteobacteria; order Burkholderiales; family Methylophilaceae; genus Methylotenera. The sequence goes on along the minus strand of CAINBI010000117.1, from coordinate 5,691 downwards.
GGTTTAAATAATAGCGACATGACCTTTGCAACCGCGCAAACTTTAGAGAATCAAGTGTGGGGGCAGGGCTTTGCACCGCCGCTATTTTATGATGAATTTGAAGTGATTAATCAACGCGTGCTGGGTGAAAAGCATTTAAAATTAAGCTTAAAAGCAAGGTCTAACGCTGCTTTGACGGGCGCAACAGCAATTATTGATGCCATTTATTTCAATCATCCCGAATTTTTAGAAAGCCTCATTCAAGCTGCCTATCAACTGCAAACCAACAGCTATAACGGTTCGCAAAAAGTGCAATTGAATGTACGATATGTCGAGAGTTAAATTTATTTAATCAACGTTGAGGCGATTCATCATCAATACAGATAAACCACAATCAAACTTGCTAGTCAAAAGCATGTTTCAGCCAGCATTGCCAGCACGTAAAAATGACGCGCACAAAGGCGCATTTGGTAGCGTGGCGATTATTGGCGGGGATACAGGCATGGTGGGCGCCGCTCTGTTGGCGGCTAGAGCAGCTTTACTGAGTGGCGCTGGTCGAGTTTACGCTGCAATGTTATCTAGCCAAGCGCCAAGTGTGGATATTAGCCAGCCTGAAATCATGTTGCGATCGCCAAAGGCGCTGACACAATTGGCCCAGCTTAATTGTGTTGTCATTGGTCCAGGTTTGGGGCAATCTGAAACAGCCGTTGAGCTGCTGGAATTTTGGTTGGCGCAAAATATACCTATATTGCTTGATGCCGATGCGCTCAATTTAATTGCCACCCACCCACATTTAGCAGCTGCCACTAAAAATCGCCATGCGGAAACCGTCATCACACCGCATCTCGGTGAAGCCGCTAGGTTGCTAGCGACTAACGCTGAAACTATTCAGCAAAGCCGTACTGAATACGCAGTTAAGTTAGCTAAAATATTCCGCGTAACTTGCGTACTCAAAGGCGCGGGCAGTGTGTGTGCTTATTACGACGGTAGTTGGTTTGTTAACACCACTGGCAATGTTGGCCTTGCTAGCGGCGGTACAGGTGACGTGCTTAGCGGCATTATTGGCAGCCTAATGGCACAAGGCTTGAGTGGTTTGGATGCTGCCAAATTAGCTGTTTTTGTACATGGTGCGGCAGCTGATTCCTTGATGGCGCAAGGTATTGGCCCTGTGGGAATAACGGCTTCTGAAGTGGCGGCAGAAGCTCGTAATATCATTAATCAGCTTAATCAAACTGATGCTAATGAGGGGCATCAATAGACGCCCCCTAAAACTTAGCTCTCATGCTTTGTAATATACGTTCATTTCAATAATTAAAACCGATCAAACTATTGCGCCAGTTAATTTGACTGAATTAGTCTGCAAAAGGGTAAAATTACATCTGTAAATATAAAAGTAAGGCTCACATGCGCCAAAAATTAATTATTGCCAATTGGAAGATGCATGGCAACTTAGCCCGTAATAAGAAGCTTCTAGAGGCTTATGTTGAAAAATTAACTCCACTGAATAGCGTTAATATTGTGGTTTGTGTGCCTTATCCATACCTCGCGCAAGCGCAGGCGATGCTGCAAAACACCGATATTGCTTGGGGTGCACAAAATTTAAGCAAAGATGCAGAGGGTGCGTTTACCGGCGAAGTCAGCGCGGCGATGTTAAAAGATTTTGGTGCAAGTTATGTGATTATTGGCCACTCAGAACGCGCAACAGCCTATTGTGAGTCAGATGAAAATATCGCGATTAAATTCAAGCAAGCCCAAACGCAAGGCCTAACACCCATTTTATGCGTAGGTGAAACGCTCATCGAGCGTGAAGCTGGCGTCATGCAAATGGTGGTCGCTAAACAATTAGACGCCATTATTAACTTGTTTGGCGCAGCAGTTTTTGCTAATGCAGTTATCTCTTATGAACCTATTTGGGCGATTGGCACTGGCTTGGCAGCAAGTGCTGAGCAAGCACAAAGCATGCACAAATTTATTCGCAACAGAATTGCCAGCCTCGATGAAGTCGCTGCAGCCAGCTTGAAAATCCTATACGGGGGAAGCGTAAATCCGCAAAATGCGGTACAATTACTGGTTATGCAGGATATAGACGGTGGTCTTATCGGTAAGTGTTCGTTAAACGCGCAAGAATTTGAGGGGATATGCCGCGCAGCGACTTAAAAATGACCGTTGAAATTGGTTGTTAAACATAAGTGGTTGCTGAAAATGGCGCTAGGTGAGAAATGGAAAAATTAATATTAGTAATTCATGTGTTGGCAGCTTTAGTCGTAATTGGCCTAGTATTATTGCAACACGGTAAAGGTGCCGATATGGGCGCATCTTTTGGTAGCGGCGCATCAGGCAGCTTGTTTGGTGTGTCTGGCTCAGCAAACTTCATGAGCAAAGCCACAGCAGTTTTTGTGATGATATTTTTCTCTACAAGCTTGACGCTGGCTTATATGTCTAGCCACAGAGTCAGCGGTAGTGTTGTTAAAGCAAATGCTGCCAATATAGTTAATAGCGCAAAAGTGGCACCTGCTAGCGCAGCAACACCCAAAGCCCCCGCTGGCACGGATGATATTCCTAAGTAATTTACGTAAAACTACAACGTAATTAAAATCAAACTAAGTACAACAGAAAGAATGATAGCTGTTATAAATGCCGTCGTGGTGGAATTGGTAGACACGCAACCTTGAGGTGGTTGTGACTTAGGTCGTGAGAGTTCGAGTCTCTCCGTCGGCACCATGTTATTCTTCTTCTTCGTTTAAAATCGTATAAAATCCCAATAAATACAATGAGTTAACCAACATTACACGCCTCATAGCGTGTTTTGTCGTTTCATAACGTTGCTATGCATTTGGTATAAAAAAGGTATAAAGACTAACCTTAATAAACTTTTATACCTTTTTATGGCAAAGCTAAACGCTGATCTGCTAGACGACCTTACAATCAAAGCTGCTAAGTATGGCGAGGTTGCAAAAAACCCTATGAGAGACGGTAACGGGTTGTTTCTTCTTCTTCATGAAAATGGTAGTAAATACTTTCAGCTAAGAACTACACTACACGGCAAACGTAAACTTATGCAATTAGGTGCTTATCCTCAATTTACATTAAGTGAGGCGCGAGAACTAGCACGTCAAAAGTTGAAACAAGTAAAGGTTGAGCATAAAGACCCCGTGCTTGAGGCAAAGCTAGTAAAGCACCAAAAAGCTAATGATGCTGATAACACCTTTCAGAAAGTTGCAGAGGATTGGCTGGCAATTAAAGAGCGCACACTCGCACCAACCACACACCTAAAAATCAAACAAACTTTTAACGCGAATGCTTATGGCGTGATTGGTAAACACCCCATTAGTGAAATTGATAATCAGCTAGTGCGTAAATGTTTATTGATTATGCAGAAACGCGGTGCGCTTGAGTTTATGGAAAAAACACGAGGCTGGATTAAAAATGTGTTTGATTTCGCCTTGAGCGACAAGCTTATATCTGAAAACCCAATACCACTAAAAGACGAACGCCTGATTAAACACGTCGGTGGTAATTTTCCTCACTTAAAATCTATGGCAGACGCTGGCAAGCTATTACGCAACCTAGTTGAATATGCTGGCAGTTTTGAAGTGGCATCATGCGTTTATCTGCAATTAAGTTTTGCACAACGACCAAGTGAGCTAAGGTGCGCTAAATGGGTGGAGTTTGATTTAGAAAATGCAATATGGACATTACCATTGGCGCGATCTAAAACACGCAAGCATACGACCAAACCCCACACCATCATGCTATCAAAGCAAGCCTTAGTCGCGTTAAAACAGCTAAAGGCATATACAGGGCATAGCGAGTTTTTATTTACTGGCAGGCTAACCAGTAAACCTGTTTCTGACAAAGCGATTAGCAACGCTTACGATGCGTTATTTACTGATTACCATATCGTGCCACATGGTTGCCGTCACTTTTTCAGCACGCAAGCTAATGAAAGCGGATTGTTTAGAAAAGAAGCCATAGACTCATTTTTGCAGCATAAAGATAAAAATGCGATTAGTGCAATATATAACCAAGCCACGTATGACAAGGAGCGCATGGCAATAGAGCAATGGTGGAGTGACCAATTAGACACGGCGAGAGATGGCGCAAAGGTATTGCCATTTAACAAGCTAGCCTAACAATTTAATCATTGAGTGGTTGCGTTACGCCATGATGCAGCATTATACTTGTACAATAAATTGAGCATATAGGATTGCACCATGCAAGTGATTAGTTATTCAGAGGCGCGCAACTCATTAAAAAGCGTGTTAGACCACGTCAATGATAATGCTGATGTCACGATTATTAACCGCCGTGATGCTGGCAATGCCGTGGTAATGTCGCTAGACCATTACAACAGCATTATGGAAACCTTACACCTCATGCAAAGCCCTGCCAATGCCGCGCACCTGATGGAATCAATCGCCCAATTTAAAGCAGGTAAAGCAACCGTTAAGCAATTGATTAACGACTAATGGCGCGGTTATTGGTATTTACGCCAAACGCATGGGCTGATTATGTGTATTGGCAAGGGCAAGATAAAAAAACACTCAAACGCATTAACGCCATTATTGAAGCCACAGCGAGAGAACCATTTACAGGCATAGGCAAGCCCGAACAATTGCGCGGTGATTTAACTGGCTATTGGTCAAGGCGCATTGATGATGTGAATAGGCTAGTATATCAAGCCACAGAGTCAGAGCTACACATTTTTACTTGCCGTTACCATTACAGCGCATAAAGCCCGTCGTTCAAACGCTTGACATACACATAAATATACATAAAATAACACCATGCAATACAGTTACAACAACACCAAAAAAGCCCTAAACCTCGCAAAACACGGGCTTGATTTTGATGATGCTAGGCTAGTGATTGAAAGCGGTAAAACGGTTACGTTTGAAGACAACCGTTTTGATTATGGCGAACAACGCTTTATTACGCTGGGCTTATTGCAAGATTCGCTGGTGGTGATAGTCACTAGCGAAACTGACAAAGAGATACGCATTATTTCAATGCGAAAGGCAGATAAAAATGAGCAAGCAATCTACTATGAAAACACCTGATAATTTAAGCGACACGCCAATAACACAGGCTGACATTGACACGGGCAAACTAAAGCGAGTAAACCGCAATGCAAGCGGCGCGGTGATACAGCCTAAGCAACGCATTAACATTTTCTTGGATAGTGTCACGGTGCAATATTTCAAAACCAAAGCTGGTGAGCGTGGTTATCAGACATTGATTAACGAAACCCTCAAACAAGCCATGCAAGCTGAAAACATAGAAGGCGTGATCCGCAAAACCATACGTGAAGAATTACGCAAGCAACACGCCTAAAGCCCATTTAACGCGATTTAAGCCTGACGCTTTTTGAAAAAACGCCAATAGATCAAATGCTTAAAAATATGGAGTTACAAATGAATTCTGCTGAAAATGTTAACCAATTGAATTTATTCAATTAAATCTCTGGACACTACTGACATTTAAATTTAAAATACAATCTTTAACTCACTGACATTCGAGAATATCAAAGATATTGCTTCAAATTATTTACTTGTAAACTGAAAGTTAGCATCTAACTAGTTCTCATCCATAAACACCATAAATTATCACTGGCGATCAATTAGCATGCTCTTATGATGCGAGTTTGCTTGCCCATTCTGGTTAAAATCAGCTCAACTTGGCTGCATTTAAGCAAGCAAGCGGCTTCTCAAT
>CAINBI010000116.1 GCA_903846555.1 uncultured Pseudomonadota bacterium | reverse complement strand
GCACGGCGGGCACAGCGACCATTAACAGTACGACTGGTGTGATTACGCTTGTCGGTGTTGGCAGCACGGTGATTACCGCCACCCAAGCGGCCAATGGCAATTATGCGGCCAGCAGCACGACCACGACGTTGACGGTCACGTATGTGGTCAGTGGCGGCCTTACTTGGACGAAAAACAACACCACGGTTGCAGGTGGTACTAGCTCTTGGACTACCGCCAACAACACTTGCGCTGCATTAACTGCACAAGGCCTTTCAGCAGGCTCATGGCGCCTGCCTACCAAAGATGAATTAACTGCTCTATTTGCTGCTGGCACCAGTGTGCTTAGTGACGCAGGCTGGACGTTGCTCTACACCTGGTCGGCGTCGACTGCTGGTGCTGGCATTCACTACGGCGTCAGTCTGGGCACTGGCCTCGTCTTCCCGGGCAGCGACAGCGGCTACGGTTACGTGTCGTGTGTTCACTAGCGCCTTTCGCGTGTGAATAATGCGCTTTCACTCTTTTCTTACTGCTTTAGCAGAGTAGAAAATAGGGGAAGCCAAGGACTGGCTTAGCGCCTATATTCCACGCTGAAGACACTTGGCTGAAGACCCTTGCGGTCTGATTTTTTGTTTTAGATTTTTTGGGTTTGAATTGGATTTTACATTTCACTGGCGAAGCCGGTGAGATGGTGACATCTTTATACTTTTGTTATGCAATGCCGTTGCGACCAGCGCACCAGCAATCTTTAAACGTTGTAACGTGTTGATGTCTTGGTTATTTCTAACGCCACCAGCCGCATATAGACGATGGCCCCGCTCTATATTATTGATACCATGTAGACGATCAATATCAACCCCTAACATGCTCCCAACTTGGTTGAGTGTCATGGCAATTATTTTTTCAGGCCAGTATCTACGGTTGCTTAGCAACTCTGGGCACCCTAAAAATCCAGTCTGATTAAAATCTAATGACAACACAAAGTCCGCATGAAGGGCTTGATTGATACGTGCCAAATCATCCATTGAATAGATATTTTCAGACCCGATGACGTGCGTTATTTTCACTGAACTCCATAATGCCAAAGCTTCTACATTGCCTATGCCAGCATCTAGCCAGATTTCAATATTAGGATATTGTGTTTGAATATGCAAAATGGTCGATAAATGATTGCCTTGACCCGTAATAGCATCCAGATCTGCGATATACAGGCGCTCAAATGGGTATAATTCAAGTAATGCACTGACAATATCCATAGGTGCGCTGGATTGACAGAGCTGCGACTGGATAGGCTGATAGTGTTGTCGTTGGCCAAACTGTGCATGCACCACTTGCTGATGCATTAAATCGATAACAGGAATAATTTCCATATTTAAGTCATGAGTGTTTTTTGAAAGTATTGTTATTGGAATATATCACAGCTGGCGGTTTAAGCGACAAGCCGTTAGCAGACGCATTGCTGCAAGAGGCTGCGCTGATGCGTGATGCTTTACTGTCTGACTTTAGTGAAATTTCAGGGATTGAAATTCTCACCACCTATGACGTTAGGCTAGGCCCGCCACAATGTTGCTATGAGGCAATCCCTGTATATGCAACTTCAAATGCAATGGGCATTTGGCAAGCACTATTAACGGCTTGCGATGCTGCCTTGGTTATCGCACCAGAAACAGATGGCGTACTAAATCAATTAACGCAAATGCTCGCAGCCGCCAATGTTAGAAACTTAGGTTCTAGGTCGTATGCTGTAGAAATTACCAGTAATAAATACCATACTTACCATGCACTTAAAAACGCACAGATTTTGACTATTCCGACTTATACGGCAAGTGAGTTTCTACAGCTTGAATTTTTCGGCCATGATAGCGTTTTAAAAGATTCATTTAATCATGGATGTGTAGTTAAGCCCATGGATGGTGCTGGCTGCGCGGAAACCAGCTATTTTGCCGAGGCTACAGTATTACAAACTTGGTTAGGTGCGCATCAGCCATTCGTTGAGTCAGCTCGGTTTATGATTCAGCCATATCAAGTTGGAACGCCCGCAAGTATCTCTATGTTATGCAAAGAGGGGGTTGCTTGGCTATTGAGTTGTAATCAGCAAATTATAGAAGTGGCCACGAAAGAAGGTGCTGAAATCGATGAAATAAATGCGCATCATGCATCTATTCAATATAAAGGCTGTGTGGTGAATGGCTTAAGCTTGCATCATAAAGATTTTACTACCTTAGCGTTAAAAATTTCCGCTGCATTTCCTGAGCTAAATGGCTATGTTGGCGTCGATGTGATTATCCATAATGAAGAGATTTACGTGGTAGAAATTAACCCTAGAATCACAACGTCATATATCGCTTTGCGTGAATCACTCAAATGTAATCCGGCAAAACTCATACTAGATTTAGCGTTATGCACATCATCAACATTTAAATTACCTGAAAATATAGCTAAAGATAAGGTCGTAATCAAGCTCCATGAATAATACTACTATTGGCTGGGATGTAGGCGGGGCGCACCTCAAGGCGGCTCTGCTGGATAGTCGCGGCAAGCTGCAACAAGTTTTGCAGGTGCCGTGTGCGCTTTGGCGCGGATTACATGAGCTGGAGGCGGCCATAGACCTTGTATTGCAGACCTTTAACAAAGCATCTGCATGTCATGCAGTGACTATGACTGGAGAATTAGTTGATCTGTTCGCGACTAGAAAAGACGGTGTTCAGTCGATTAGCCGTACGATGGCCGCTAAATTGAAGGGCACCATTTTGTTTTACACAGGCACATTACACCCAGTATTTTCTGCTAAGGCTGATTTTTCAGGTTTTGTTTCTATCGATGACGTCGATAGCTATTGGCAGCAGATTGCTTCTGCCAATTGGATAGCCAGTGCTAGTTATGTAGCCACTAAAATCTCCTATGGATTATTAGTCGATGTGGGTAGTACAACTTCTGATTTTGTCTTGCTGGCAAACAATAAGCCTGTTTGTGTAGGCTTTACAGATGCTGTGCGCATGCAGCTTGAAGAGTTGGTTTACACTGGCGTGGTACGCACACCTTTAATGGCTTTCGGGCAGAAAATTGAGTTTGCTAACGTGACCACTTCAGTTGCTGCGGAGTTTTTTGCTACCAGTGCAGATGTATATCGTTTAACTGGCGATTTGCAGGCCGATGATGATATGGCCGATACTGCCGATGGGCAGGACAAAACCCAATGGGCAAGCGCACGACGCATTGCCCGTATGATAGGGCGCGATGTGGACGATGCACCAATGGTTGAATGGATGGAGCTTGCTTACAAATTTAAGATGCAGCAAATGACGCGATTAAAGCTCGTAGCTTTGGCGCACATCGCTTGCTTAACGGATAAAGGTCTTTCACAATCAATGTGTTTGATAGGTGCTGGGGTCGGCAGTTTTCTGGTAAGAGAAATTGCAAAATCGATAGGTATTCAATATATTGAGGTTGCAGATTTAATTGCACAAAACGCAGGCGATAACACTGAGAATAGACTTGATCACGATTTTGCAACCAAGCGCTGGGCGAGTGTTTGCTTGCCAGCTTATGCGCTTGCCCAATTAGCCTATCATCAGCTCTAAACTTGAAATCAACTGGCATGCGCTTACTTAAACACCCCTTAAAATACAACGCCAATAGCGCAGAACTATTTAATCGCCTAAGCCACAAACCTTGGTCAATATTATTAGATAGTGGACAACCGCAAAGCCAATATGGGCGCTATGACGTGATGGTGGCGGATCCTTTCATCACCATAAGCAGCTTTGAAGATGTTGCTGAGGATAACTTAGATTCTGATAAAAGGCTGCGGACTGAAATTACTCAAAATGGGCTGACGACGATTACTCACGAAGATCCTTTCGCCATTCTTAACCGCTTATTAGCGCCATATCAAGCCACGAAAAACGCCTTGCCATTCTGCGGTGGTGCGGTTGGTTATTTTGCCTATGATTTAGCGCGCCAAGTAGAGCGCTTACCTGATCTGGCATTAAAAAACGTGACCATTCCGCATATGATGGTGGGCATTTATGATTGGGCAGTGCTGATTGACCATCGAGAAAAAACGGCTGTATTAGTCTCGCATGGATTTCAGCAAGCTACGCATGATCACTGGCAGGAGCTCTGCGCCTTGTTTGATGGACCCTCATTGATGCAGCCCGCTGACTTTGTGATCACCACACCAGTCAGCAGCAATATGACTTTTAAGCAATATGCCACAGCGTTTGATGCAGTGAAAAATTACATTACAGAAGGGGATTGTTATCAGGTGAATCTTGCGCAGCGGTTTTCAGCTAAGGCGCAGGGCAACGCTTGGACGGCATATCACAAACTTAGAGAAATTAGTCCCGCGCCATTCATGGCCTTCTTGAATTTCGGTCGCTTACAGATTCTTTCTGGCTCACCAGAACGGTTTTTACAAGTGCTGAATCGTCATGTTGAAACTCGGCCAATTAAAGGCACTAGGCCGCGCGCAGACGATGCCGCGCTCGATCGGCAGCTTGCAAAGGACTTACAAGCCAGCATTAAAGATAAAGCTGAGAATCTGATGATTGTCGATTTGTTGCGTAATGATATTAGCAAAAGTTGTGAAATTGGCTCAGTAAAGGCCGATCAATTATTTCAGTTACAAAGTTTTGCTAATGTGCATCATTTAGTGAGCATTGTGACGGGTACGCTACAAAAAACTAAAACGGCCATTGATTTATTGCGTGGCTGCTTTCCCGGCGGCTCTATTACTGGCGCACCCAAATTAAGGTCTATGCAAATTATCGAGGCCTTAGAGCCGCATCGGCGTGGGGTGTATTGCGGTGCCATCGGCTATATTGGCTTTGATGGCAACATGGATACCAATATTGCTATTCGCACTATGGTGTATTCTGCTAGCGAAGATGGCGAAGGCGAAATTAGTTTTTATGCTGGGGGCGGCATCGTTGCTGATTCTGTACTTGAAAAAGAATATGATGAAACGCTGGATAAAGCCTCCAGCATGTTAAAAACGGTACAGTTTTTTAAAGGCAAGTAGACGGTCTCGGTATTGCATGGTAGATAAAGAACATAACCCTAATCGGGGGCATCTATTTCAATATTTTTAGTTTATTTTCAGATTTTAAAATTCAGCAAAAATACGCATGCCTTAACGAATCTGCTTTGCGTATATTCGCCACAAAATGATGTGAATCAAATGCATACGTTAAGAAGTGGTTAATTTAATGCTCAAGCATATGTTGTATTGGAGATTTGGTCGATGTGGATCGTAAAGTTAGGTGGTAGTTTGCTGGGCTCACCAGAGTTAGCGCACTGGTTAGCGCAAGTGGTGAAATTTGGCGATGGTAAAGTAGTGATAGTGCCTGGCGGTGGTTTATTTGCTGATGCCGTTAGAGAAGCGCAGCTGCGATCCAATGTGAGTGATGCCGTTGCGCACGAGCTTGCGTTAATCGCTATGGATCAGTTCGGGATTCTGCTAGCGGGTATGAATCCTGCGCTGACTACGGCGAGCAGTGAGCTGGAAATTGCCGAGTGTGGCTGGCAGCATCGCGCTATTGTTTGGCTTCCAAGCAAAATGGTTTTAGCGGACGATACTATTCCCAAAAATTGGCAAGTGACATCAGATAGCTTGAGTGCTTGGCTGGCGAATAAACTCGGAGCAGAACAACTGATATTAGTAAAATCTAAACCCCTTACCTACCAGAAAAAATCTTCAGTAAGCTTGCAGCGCCTGATAGAAGATGAGTTAGTTGATTCTCAGTTTGAGGCGTTTATTGGTCGTGAAAAGCATGAGCAGGCTTATCGGGTTTGGCTAGTCAATAAAGCAGATTACACCATGTTTGAGCAAGGCTATCGCTTGCAAAAACTTGAAGAGTATGGTTTTTTAGTGAATAATTAACTTTAAATTTGCTATTTAACCTATTGATTTGTAATAATTTTATAAGGTTTAAATATGTCGTTAAATAAAGTCTACTCAGATCAGGAAGTCGAAACTAAATTAAAGGCCGAGTTGCCACACTGGTTTTTAGAAAGTGGCTGGATACGCCGTAAATATAAAACTAGCGGCTGGAAAGCCACGTTAATGGTGGTGAATACGATAGGGCATCTGGCGGAAGCCGCTTGGCATCACCCTGATTTAGCGGTGTCGTACGCATTTGTTATTGTGAAATTATGTACCCATGATGCAAAAGGCATTACCGACAAAGATTTTGAGTTGGCGGCCAAAATAGAATCTGTCATCAACTGGCAGCCCAAAAAAGAAGTACAAGTCGATGGGGCAAAAAGTGCGCTAGTGGGTACGCCGAATGATGATGTGCGGTTTAAATATATTAAATACGATTAAGCAGAATGAAACATTAACGATGATTAAGCATTAAAAATAGGCGATAGTTACCACTTTCACCCACCACTTTTAAGTCTTTTAATTGTTCATTTAAGCCAGCCAATTGGTTCTTTTTGATGGCAATATAAGCGGGATTAGCTTTTGCATACAAGCTAATCTCTTTTAAGTTAGTCATTTTTAAAGCTTTTCCATGGCTGTAAAATATGGCTGAATAGGGGCGATCAGCTAGGAACACAAGCGGTGCTATATTATTTTCACTAATATTTTGCGCTTCATATAATTGTGTAATGGATTTAGCTGATTTTGAATCTGCCACATGACCGATCGTTAACATACTTAAAACCACTACAACCACAATCGCGCTTGCGAGCGTGCCAATCAACAGTATTTTTTTAGCGACCGTATGGCCAAGGCTGTCTAAATAAAGCGCTATCAGTAGAGAAAAAGCCGGCACGCCAGGCAATATGTAAGTCCATAAGATGTTGCCAGACATGGTGAAAAACAAGCATGGCGATATTGTTGCAAGTATTAAATATAGGCTTAACTGATTTGCCCCAATGGATTTTTCTGTCACTACTTGTTTTTTATAAACCAAGGCAGATACAGCTAAAATCAAGCTCCAAGGTAATGTTGCGTAAATAAATTGCAGCCAAATAGTACCACGGCGCGTAGCGTGGGCGGTGCCGTATAAGTCACCTTTCCAGCCAGAAACAGTAAAGCGCTGCCAATGTTCACCCACAAAAAAGTAATGTAAAAATCCTGGTGTATGTTGTTCTGCCAATAAATACCAAGGCATAACCGCTAATATTGTGGCTAAGCATCCAAAAACCCATGCCAGACCTTGCCATGATTCTTTAATAGATTTGCTGAATAGCGCCCATAAACCAATCGGCAGAAATACCAGCACCCAACCAACAGGGCCTTTGGCTAGCAACATGATGCTCAAGCCGATAAAGAATAAGTATTGCTCACGTTTCCGGTCTGATTCGTTGCCGCGCAGACTTAACCAAAACGCTCTCAACGCCAAAGTGCTACCTAGGCAGAGCGCCATGTCTGTCATGACTGCGCCTGATGAGACTAAAAATATAAATGATGTGCTTAGTATGATGATGACGTAAAAAGGATTGATTAGACTGCGTTTTGCCCAGTCATAACAAATAGCGATTACCAATAATGCTGCAAGGAAATGTGGCAATCTAAGGGCAAATTCATTGATGCCAAATAACTTAATGCCTATGGCAGACATCCAAAAAGAGAGTGGTGGTTTTCCCCAAAAAGGCACGCCAATATCATACCAAGGCGTAACCCAGTCATTCATTTCAGCCATTTTTCTGGCAATTTCACCGTACCGGCCTTCTGTCATATCCATCAGCGGATAGAGCGCAAGGGAAATAAGGCGCACTAAAACAAGTGCCGCAAAAATAACAACAGTCGGCTTACCTAGCGCGTATTTAGCATCCAGCCAAAAACGTGAGATTTGATTCATCAATTTAAATTAACGCCTTATTTTGCCGGGTAAAATGTTTCGATTAGATATACGGGCCGTTGTTTAACTTCGGTATAGATGCGTGCGAGGTACTCGCCCAAAATACCTATGCAGAATAATTGTAATCCACCCAAAAATAAAATAACAACAATGAGGGTAGGGAAGCCTTGCACGATATCTGGCTTGACTATGCTTTTGATCAGAAAATAGCTGGCGTAAGTAAATGCACTCCCTGCACTCGCTAAACCCAACCATGTCGCCATTTGCAATGGTGCAGTAGAAAAAGCGGTAATACCTTGCCAAGCCAGCCCGACCAGTTTGAAAAAAGGCCATTTCGTATCGCCAGCGGCGCGTGCATCACGTTCATACTCTATGGTGGCTTGTTGGTAGCCCACCCAAGCATACAAGCCTTTCATAAACCGACCACGCTCACTGAGCTGGTTAATAGCATTAATGGCACGTCGACTGAATAGCCTAAAGTCGCCCACATTATGCGGAATTTCTACCTCACTAATTTTACCAATCAGGTGATAGAACATGTTGGCCGTTACTTTCTTCCACATAGGCTCGCCGTGGCGCTCAGAACGTTTCATATTGACAATGTCTGCACCATTACGCCAAGCGTCCAGCATGGCTGGGATAAGCGTTGGCGGGTCTTGCAAGTCAGCATCAATCATAATCGCTGACTCACCTCTGCACAATTTGAAGCCAGCGGTCATCGCAGCTTCTTTTCCAAAATTGCGGCTAAATTTAGCATAGGCAATTTCTGGACACTCGTTTTGTAAGGCAAGAATAATCGCTTCTGTATTATCCCGACTGCCATCGTTTACATAAATCACTTCATAGCTAATATTAAGTGGCTTGATGATATCAATAATCTGTTGATGGAAAATCGGTAGCACAGCTTCTTCGTTATAAGCCGGTACGATGATGCTCAGTTCAATTTTTGATTCAGTAGTTGGGGCAGTCATGCAAATGTCCAAAAGCGATTAATGATGAATGTGAGTATAAGCCCTAAGCTGGTAGCGATTATTTGTGCGAGCATATAATGTAAATGCCAATATTGGCTGAGGCCAGCCACAATCGACGTTTGCATTATAACGCCTAAGGCTGCAGTGATTAAGAATTTAGGCAGGATTCTCGTATGGGCTATTTTGCTTAAGAATGTATAGCGATAGTTAAGGATGTAAGCGGTGAGCGCGCCAATAGTGGCACCTGTTAAAGTGGCTTGCCAAGCTGGCCAGAGCAGCATTTTGATCACAAGTAAAAATGTGATGTAATGAATAATGGTAGAAAAGCCACCAGCCGTACAATATTTTATAAACTGTTTATGCATCGTTTGATGGTGAATTGTAAAAATTCACTCTTTTAGTAAAGCGTCCAAAATGCAACATTATCGTAGGTAAAATGAGTAAGTTCAGAATCGTTGAAGTGACTAAGCCGCCCACAATAATGGTGGCCATTGGCCCTTCAATTTCACGTCCGGGTTGGCCACTGCCTACGGCGAGTGGTAATAAACCCAATGCCGTCACTAAGGCTGTCATTAAAATGGAGGGTAGGCGCTCGGATGCGCCACGGATACAGGTTTCTAAGCCCCAAATGCAATTTTCCCTATCAATAAGGTGCTGGTAGTGCGATACCATCATAATTGAGTTTCTTAGGGTAATGCCAAACAAAGTTACAAATCCAACCAGTGAGCCCAGTGAAATCCATCCGCCAGTAAACATCACCGCAAGTACACCGCCGATTAGGGCAAATGGCAGGTTTGCAAAGGTGAGTAATAGGTTACGCATGCGGCCAAAGGCGATGTAGAGCATTAAAAATACCGCAACAATGGCTAGTAGTGATTGCAAAACAAGTGCTTGTCGTGATTTAGCATTGGCTTCCGCTGCGCCAGTAAATTCTAAATAAGCGCCTTGCGATAACACAAGCTCACTTTTGATTTTACTTTTGAGCTCGTCGGTAAATGCGTCAATGTCTCGTCCTGCAACATTGGCGGTTACTGTTTGGATACGTTTGGCGCCAGCATGGAGTATTTTTGAGCGGCCATTCTCTTGCACTATGTCAGCCACATCCCGTAATCGCAACAGTTTGCCTTCTGGGTTAAATAACGGTAAATTGCCCGCCTCCTGTACATCGTCACGCGCGGCTGAATCGAGCACCACGCTTACGCCGATGACTCGATTACCTTGATACACTTGTGCGATGGGGATGCTTTGATAGGCCGCCCGAATGTTGTCCAGCACTTCCGTCGGTTGCAAGCCTAGTTGCGCTAGTTTTTCTGGGCGTAAACGAATCACCAGTTGTGGCGTGCCTGACGGTGATTGTACAAGTACATCACTTGCGCCTTTAACACGATTAACAATAGCGGCAACAGCTTGTGCATCACGGTCCAAAGCGTCTAAATCATTACCGTAGATATTAATGACGGTGGAGGCTGCGTAGCCTGAGATGGTTTCTTCTATACGCTCGGTTAAAAAAGTATTGATGGCAAAATTGACGCCAACAAAACCTGCCTCGGCTTTCCCATCGTTATCATCATCCACTTCTTCACCGGTGATTTCTTCACGAATACTGTTTAAAATACGGCGCTGCTCCTCGGCTGAAATTGCACCAATTTCAATTTCAAACTCGCTGTAATGGGTGCCAAAGGTATCCGCACCATTGGGTGCGCGTCCAACCCATTGCGTCACTGATTTAACACCTCTGATACTGCGAATAAGCGCAGAGACTTTTTTACCAATGTGCAACGATTCTTGCTCCGAGGTGCCAGGTACGGCAGTCATGTGCATAATGTAGTGACCTTCATGCAGCGCAGGAATAAATTGGCTTTTGAACAAAGGCAAGATTCCTAGACCTACCGCAATAAAAATAAGACTAATGATGATGACGGCTTTATATTGTTTTTCAATTTTATACAGCACGCTTACGTACCATTTTTTAATGATGCGTATCATCGGCGGGTCCTCTGCATCGAGTTTTGCCTGTCCTAAAAGCAAGTAACAAAGTGCTGGGGTGAGCGTGAGTGCAACCACTAGCGACGCCATAATGGCGGCAATATAAGCAAAACCCAACGGCGCAAACAGCTTGCCAGCAACGCCGCCCAAGGTGAGTAAGGGCATAAACACCAAGACCACAATAATGGTGGCATAGACTACTGAGCTTCGTACTTCCATAGAAGCATTAAACACCACATGATGGGTTGGTAGCGGTGTCGCTAACAGCCGATTTTCACGTAGTCGCCTGAAGATATTCTCAGTATCAATAATGGCATCATCTACTACTTCACCTAGCGCAATGGCTAGCCCGCCAAGTACCATAATATTCAACCCGATATTAAAGTAACTCATTATCACGATGGCAGAGAGTAGTGAGAGTGGAATGGCTGTGGCCGAAATAAAAGCCGTACGCGCATCGAATAAAAACAGAAATAACACGGTGATCACTAGCGTTGAACCAATAATAATGTCGGTACGCACGCTCTTAATGGCCACTTCAATAAAATTGGCCGGTCTGAACAAGCCTTCATGTAACACAATATTCTCAGCAGTTAAGCTGGGTTTAATTTCTTGTAGTGCGCGCTCAATTGATTGGGTAACCCCATGTGTATTGGCACCTAGCTGACCTTGTATAGACAGGTAAACGCCAGTTTCTTCATTGATTGCGGCTGCGCTGATAGATGGCGCAGCGCCCTCAACCACCTTTGCAACGTCACCAAGCCTGACTGTTTGCCCATTCTTGTGAAAGAGCATCGCCAGTGCTAACTTTTCTGGGGTCGCTGATTGACCCTCAGTGTTAATGACAATGTGTTGATTTTTATTTTCAATAAAGCCATTGCCGCGCACACCGGTGGATTTTTTAACAGCCTCTTCAATTTGGGTCAGTGAAACACCGTATTGAATCATTTTTTCTGGGTCTACTTGTACCTGAAGTTGGCGTACCTTGCCGCCAAATACATTCACGTCTGCCACGCCAGGTATGGCGAGTAAATGTGGCACTATCGTCCAATCAACTATTGTGCGTAGCTCAGTCAGGCTGCGTGTTTTTGAGGTTAAACCTATGCCTAACACTGTGCTGGCAGAAGAGGTTAGCGGAGTAATGTTTGGCGTGATACCTTGTGGTAATTGACTATTGAGTGTGTTCAAACGCTCTGCGATGACTTGCCTATTACGATAAATGTCCGTATTTTCATCAAAAATAACCGTCACAATCGATAAGCCAGGGATCGACTGCGAACGTAAGCTTTTTATGCCCACAGTGCCCGCGATACTGGTTTCAATCGGTTGGCTGACTAAGCGCTCAACCAGCTCGGCTGACAGCCCCGGCGATTCTGTTTGTATGATAATTTGGGTAGGCGAAAACTCGGGGAATACATCTAAGTTGCTATGCGTTAGGCTGTATATACCATAAAGCACTACTAATGTTGCTAAGCCAATAATCACGCCGCTAAAACGAATGGAAAAGCGTACTAACGCCGACATCATGACCGCTTAGTCCTCATTTTCGTTTGTGATTTGCGATTTAAATTCTTCGGAGAGCAATAATTGCGCACCGCTGGTAACGACTTGGTCATTAGGTTTTAAGTTGCCCTGATAAAACCAGCCATTCTCAACTTCAATATTCGTATTGATCGGCAGGCGGCTAAATTCGGTATCGCCAGTTTTACGGTACACCCAAGGTTTTCCTGCATACCAAACGATTGCAGCGTTAGGCACAACTACGCCGCTACTATTATTGGTGGATGTTGTACTGATTGCATAAACCTGCATACCAGCACGTAGATCAGCGGTTTTGGCGTGATAAAAATAAGTTTTACCTTGAATAGTGGCACTGCTGATAGGCGCCCGTGAAATAAACTGGGCAATAATGCTGGTTGAAGGTGGTATCGCTGTCGATGTTGCAAGTGAAATGGACACGCGACTGCCTATGGTTGGTTCTTTGGCATCAAACGGCAGTGTAATTTGAATGAGTGCCTCATGATGGCTAATCATGTTTTGCAGCAAAGCGGATGTATTTTTGTCTGTGGCTAATTTTGTCAGGGCGTCTCCCCAAGCTTGCCGCATGCTATCAGCAATACTGATAGCACTTAATTCAGCGGAAAATGCCTTGGCTTCATTGGCTTTAGTCTCAGCAAGTGCTGCGGCTAAGGCTTTGTCTGAAACGTTTTTATCGTCTAAATTGAGTTCATATAAGCGCTTATATTCCGTTTTATTGTGTGTTAAAGCCACGCTCAACCCTTGCGCCTCGGCCTTTGCCGCGAGGTAGCGTGCACGCAGTTCAATTAAGCCATCAATCGCAATGACATTGCCATAACTACTGATACCAGCTTGATGAGTGCTGGCTTTTAACGCAGTCGATTTAATTTCACTTTGAGTTTGTGTCGCGCTATTCACAGTAATGACCGTGATTCCCTGCTTATTGCTGAGTCGGTTGGGCGCTTCTATTTTTTCTTCTGAATTCTGTATGATTGCCTCGTATTCATCTTTGCCATAAAACACCAAGATCCAGAATAGAATGACAATTAAAAATGCTTGTAAGCCTATGATCATAGCTGTTTTACGGTTCATTTTTCACTCCATAACTTGTTTCATCAGCCACTTTTCCGTCAGAAACTTTTTCATCTACAACTAAAGATAGTGGTTTTTGCAGGCTATTTTCCAGCTGGTTAATTGCCGTTTTAAGTTGATAATCCGCCAAGACAACATTTTTTTCTGCGGCGATGTTTTCTAATTTAACAAAAGCTAATTCCAAGCGACTAATTTCGCCCGCTGCAAATTGACGCTCCATGCGTGCGGAATTTAATTGTTGCTGATGGTGTAATTGTTGTTGATTCATCAGTGATTGTTTAGCCTGCGTTAATTCCGCATAAGTAATGTTCGCTTCTGCAATTACTTTCGTTTGTAAAGCTTCAAATTGGGCCGCTTCTACCTCACGTAATTGAGTAGCCTCGGCAATGCCTATTTTATTTTTATTCAATAGCGTCATCAAACCAGATAAGCCTAGCGACCAAATTTTATCGCCAAACTCATAGGCGTAACCCGGGCTAATGACGATGTCAGGATATTGTTTGGCAATTTCTAACTTCAATTTAGCTTCAGCCGCTGCATATTTTTCCAGCGCAATCCGAATATCCAGGCGGTTTAGCAGTGCTGTAGCCTGTAAATCGAACGCTTGTAAGTCTTTAGTTTGTGGGGTATCAGTCGTGCCAAGCAGAGTCATAGACGCAACTTTAGCTAGCGGTAAGCCTAGGTTACTTGCCAGTTTAGCCAGCAATACCATTTTACTTTGCTGCACTGCGATTAGTTCTGAGGTGTTTGTTTGCAACTGCAATTTAGCAGTACTCAGCTCAATGTTAGAAGCCGCGCCTAGATTCACTCGTTTTTGATAAATATTAACAATCTCTTGGCGGCGAGAGGTCTCATCAAGCAGCAATCGTATTTGCTGCTGGTTAAACTGATATTCGTTCAGTGATTGCACCAGCTGATTGCGCAATTGCCATGCTGTTTGTGCAATCTCCAGCTTAGCCGCTTGTGCTAAATGACTGGCATTCTCTATGCGTATATCACGTTTTTTAGCTGTTTCAATCGGAATATCAATGCTTAATCCAAACGCAAACGGGCTAACATCGCCATTAGCCTGATTGCTATGCGCCAAATGACTGTTGATAGTTGGAAGCGGTTTTCCTGTGGCGTTTTCCTGAGCCAGTTCGGCTACACGCCATTGCGCACGGGCAACATCTAAACTGGGGTGAAAGAATAGGGCGCAATAAATTAGCGCATCTACATCCCATTCCTGTATGGGTAAGCGATCAGCGCTATAGTTATTGTTGATTAAATATAGATTAAATTGCTTGCTTGCAGGGTCTTTAAGATCAAATTTAGCCGCATTCGCAACTGGGTCTATCGGCTTAGCTGAGTATTGCTGAAAGCTGCACGCTACAAAGAAGGCTGGGATACAAGCGGATAAAACTGCGAGGCATGTTTTGTTCGAAATAATCTTGATACATTTAATCAAAGCGGCAGTTGCTTAATTTAAGTCAGTTAAATTGTAGCGATTCATCAATGTAATTGAAGCTGCATTTTTTAAGTCAGGTGATTAACGTTAATTAACGATTTCTGCATGCACAGCACTTAATGCATCTTGTAATGATTCTTCGCTTAAGCTGTTAATCGTGGTGGCTAATAAATCTGCCGCTTCTATGGTTGTAATCGGTAAGTCATGGCTGTCCATTTCGGCAATTAGACCAGCAGCAGCACCCGTAACCCTTAGCAAAGCATCACGCTCACGCATTAAAAGTTCTAACTCAGTGCGTAGCATATTGATTTCGTTTTGATTAATGGTGTTTTGCATATTGTTTAGCTTTATATTTATTAAATTCAAATGTCATTCTCGCACAATCACAGTCAATTACGCTATAAATTAAAGCATTAAATATGCACCCACGCTACATTACGGGCATGTTCTGCATTTACCGAGCTTATATCCTCTTGGTTCTAATGTGTTTTTTATGAGTCATTTACGCTTATTAAAATAAAGCCAACTTTTTATTCCCCCCATTGACCCTCTAGCAATTTCTCTAGCGGTTTAAAATTCTGTTTATACGCCATTTTTTGGCAGTCTTTAATCCAGTATCCTAAATACAAGTATGGGACGTTTAAAGTTTTAGTCCACTCAATTTGCCACAGCACATTAAAAGTACCTAAGCTTGCTTTGGTATCACCAGTTTCGTAAAAGGTATACACCGCTGAAACACCATCGTGCACAAGATCAATCACGCTGACCATTTTGAGTTGTCCGTTTTCTCTAAATTCAACCATTACGCTTTCTATATTGCTTTGGCATAAAAAGTTTTGGTATTGCTCTACATCCTCCTGCTCTGTTTTGTCAGCTTGTTCTGACTCATCTTTAGCGTGCCTTGCCTTTTGGTAAGCCGCGTACAGTGCGTAATGTTCCTCGTAAAATGCAACAGGTAAAATAGAGGCAACGAGATTTTGATGCTGCTTATAAGCGCGTTTTTGGCTACGGTTAGGCATAAAATCTTGCAGGATAATGCGTACTGCTACGCATTCGCGGCAGTCTTCGCAGTGCGGCCTGTAGACGAATTTTCCACTACGTCTAAAACCTTGCTGAATAAGGCTGCTATACACATCTGCGTTAATTAAATGCTGCGGTGAGGCAACTAAGCTTTGCGCCAACTTATTAGGTAAATAGCCGCAGCGGTAGCCCGTGCTGACGTAAAACTGCAGCTTTTGTAGAGGCGCTTCATTGGGTAAAGTCATGGCAAAATTATAAACCTAAATTTGTCAGACCTAGGATTGAGGCTAGCCGTTTTCTCGAAATTTTTGTACTTTGCCAGCCTAGAATGGGGCAACATGGCTTAAGGCTTTGTAGCAAGCGCCTCTGCAAGCCAGCTATTCTTATTACTATTATTCTGTTATTGTTTCTATGACACATTTTTTTAGTTGCTTAGCTATTTTAGCTATGACGGGAAGCGCTAGTTGGAATGTGATATCTAGTTACTATAACTCAGTGACACTCCACAGAACACCCAGAGCCATTAAAACAGATGCCCTGTGAGGCCCGTCCCTATTGCCTCACAGGGCATCTATTGGTAGACTTTTTTGGCTTATTTGCAGCTTATTTTTAAAGTCTATCGCGCAACACACAGACACAAAACCTTGAAACCGCCATTAGTTAGGACCTTAATTTTGAAAGATAAAACAATTGCGATTTTAGAAAATCGGGCTGGAGAGCAGCTTGCTGATCTGGTGAGAAAGTATGGCGGTACGCCTTTTTCTGCGCCCACGTTGGCTGAGATTCCTGACATTGACCCAGTATTGATTGCACAATTGGTTAAGGACTGGCAGGCTAACTTGCCAGATATTTTTATTTTTCAGACAGGGGTTGGGGTTAAAGCCCTGTTTGCAACCACTGATAGCTTAGGTATTACAGCGCAGTTTTTGCAAATTCTCGCCTCGGCAACAGTTTCGGTGCGCGGCACAAAACCTAGCGCAGCACTGCGCTCGCGTAACGTGCGTATCGATATGCCAGCAAAGGACCCTTACACCACGGCTGAGGTGCTGGCTGAGCTTGATGCACATGTTATCGCGGGCAAGTTGGTGGTGGTGCAGCGTTACGGTGATACTAACTGGGAGTTGCAAAGTGCACTGGAAGCAAGGGGCGCGAGAGTGATGGAGATTGCCACTTATCGCTGGAGTTTGCCAGAAAATACCGCGCCAGTGATTGCTATGATGGATGCGCTGGATGCAAATGCGATTGATGTTGTCTGTTTTACCAGCGCATCGCAAGTGCATAATTTATTCACCATCGCCCAGCAATATGGTCGCAAAGATACGCTGCAAGCCAGCTTGAACAGAAGTCTGATTGCATCCATAGGCCCAGTTTGCACTAAAGCGCTAGCTTTGTTTGCGATCAGAGTTGATATAGAGCCAAGTCCGCCTAAGCTGGGGCCTTTTATCAACGCAATCAAGCGTCAGCTAGCCTTAATAAATACGGCAAGTTAAGGCTTAATTGTGCGAGAGTTTTGTAATAAAACCTTAGTAATCAAACTGTTGTAGTAAAACTTTCTCTCGAAAAAATAAATGCGTAGATTGACCATAAAATCACCCAAGCGAGTATGTTGCTCAATCACATACTTAGACTTGGAAACCACTGGGGCAACCGTCGCTACAGATAGAATTACCGAAATTGCGCTCATTCGATTTGAGCATGGTATTGAGGTGGCGCGTTGGCAAACCCTAGTCAACCCAGAGCAGCCGATTTCAACATTTATACAAAATCTAACTGGCATAAGTGATGATATGGTTGAGCATGCGCCCACGTTTGCAGAAATATCCGATAAGCTTTTGAGCTTTTTAACCGACTCGGTATTAGCTGCGCATAATGTGCGCTTTGACCACGGCTTTATTAAGGAGGAATTTAAACGGCTAGGCTATCCGTTACGGCAAAAAGTGATGTGTACCGTTAAGCTCTCTAGCTTGCTATATCCACAATATCGTAGCCACGGCTTAGATGCGATTATGGCGCGGCATAATATTACCAATACTGCAAGACATCGGGCGATGGGCGATGTTGAAGCGATACTGTCTTTTTTAGCTTCGGCGAGACTAGAGCTGGGTGATGCGGCAATAAATGATGCCGAGAAGCGCCTAATGCGCACATCCAAAAGCCCTTAGCCCCATTGCTAACTAGCCCTTAGCTTCATCAGATTGAGTCTTCTCACGAAAAGCCCCTTAAATTGCGATGGGCGCTTTAATAGACGGGTGCGCATCATAATTTAAAATGTCAAAGTCTTCATATTTGTAATCATAAATAGAGGCTGGCTTACGATTGATATGTAATTGCGGAAGTGGGCGTGGATCTCTCGCAAGTTGCGTGTTAATTTGTGCTTCATGGTTTGCATAAGCATGTAGATCGCCAATGCTAATGACAATTTCATGCGGAATTAAATCACATTGCTGCGCAATCATATGCGTCAATAATGCCAGAGATGCCGTGTTGTACGGCAAGCCAAGAAAGCTATCTGAGCTACGAATATACAGCTGGCAAGATAACTTTTTATCCGCCACATAAAATTGATACAGCAAGTGGCACGGCGGCAACGCCATCTTTCCAGTGCTAGCATTCTCTTGTGGGCTAATAGACTCATCAGGTAAATATTCTACGTTCCAAGCATGAAATAAAATTCTGCGACTATTGGGATTGTTTTTCAAAGTATCAATCACATAATCAATTTGGTTAATACTGCCACCGTCTTTTGTCGGCCACGCCGTCCATTGCTTTCCATAAACGGGCCCTAAATCGCCTGTTTCAGTTGCCCATTCGTTCCAAATAGAAACCCCTTGTTGATTGAGCCATTCAATATTAGTGCTACCACTTAAAAACCAAATCAACTCATTAGCAATACTCTTAAAATGAAGCTTCTTGGTGGTCAGCAAAGGGAAGCCATGCGCTAGGTTATGACGAATCTGCCGACCAAAAACCGATGTGGTGCCTGTACCAGTGCGATCACCTTTTTTTGTACCATTGTCGAGAATGTCTTTTAGGACGTCTAAATATTGCTGCATAATTGAATAGCCTTGAATTGAAATACTAGATTAACATTTTAGCTTTATCTTATGCTTTGTCTTAGGGTTATTTACCAAATTAGCAAGCTCTCTCAACTAATTTATTTCCGCGAAGTTATTTTCGCGAAGTTCTCTTTTATCAGCCCGTAAACGCATACAATTACGGCATGCCTTTATCTAATCACACAACCACCATATGTAGCACTGCGCGTCTGGTTCGCGGTGTTAATCTGCAACATCAACAGCGGCAAATTGCAGCGGGTATTCAGCAATGGCATGCTGCCGAAGTCACCACTTTGCAACTGTGGCTAGATAGGTTAATCGGGCATGCAACATTGTTGGGGTTGATTCCTAGCGATGAACTGCCGTCGCTGACTTTAAGCCAAGTTGCGGAAACTTACTTATGGGAGCAAGCCATTGAAAGCTGCCTTGCTAAACACGAGGCGGCGGCGTTGTTTGATATTAGGGCATTAGCAAAATCCGCCATTGAAGCCAATAATTTAATGTTGAATTGGCAGCTAAACGAAGCTGACATTAACCAGCATTTTATGAGTCAGGAAACACGCCAGTTTTTACGTTGGCGCCATACGTTTGATGCGCTTTGTAGCAAGCAACAGGCATTAGAACCCACGCGTTTAATGGCTTTGCAAATTACATTGATTGAAAAATATCAATTGGACATCAGCTTGCACATCGCCTTACCAAAACAGATGCTACTGGCTGGCTTTGATCGAATTACACCATTAGAAAACCGCCTTTTTACGCAGCTCAGGTCTTGCGGTGTAGCGCTTGAAATGCTCGTGACAAATGCCGCAAACAAGGTGCAAGTTGAATATTTTTCTTTGAGTGATAGCCATGCAGAATGCCGTGCCGCAGTGGCTTGGGCCAAACAAAAGCTACTTAAAAACCCTCAGGCACAATTGGCCATTATTAGCCCGGTATTAGGCAATGTTCGTCGCGAGCTGGCAGACTTATTGGATGATACTTTTCATCCAGAAACCTTACTGCCTAGCCAATATGAAAACCCGCGCTGCTATGATTTCTCATTAGGTTTAGCGCTGACAGAATATCCTGTTGTGCATAGCGCATTGCAGCTTTTAAGGCTGGCTTCCAGCAAAGCTAAAATGATTTTTGAAGAAGTCACGCCAATATTGCAAGATGTGTATTGGGGTAGCGCGTCTGAAATGGATGCTAGGGCGCGGTTAGATGCTTTTTTACGTCAAAAACTCAATGCCAGTTATGGTATTGAGACCCTTATCAATCAGGCGGGTAAATTACCAGTGGAGGGCGCTTCGCTAGCCGTGCTTATTCAGCATTTAACAATGATTAGCCAATTTCAACAGCAATCGCAGCAGCGCCTAGCACCTTCACTTTGGGTAGAATCATTTAATACGCTTTTAGATTCAATTTGTTGGGCGAAAAGTAGAGACATTTCCAGCCATGAGTATCAGGCGCAACAGTCATTTTATGAACGCTTACAAGAATTAGCTTCGTTAGATAACATTTTAGGCAAAATTACGGCTAGTGTAGCCGTGCAAAAAGTCATTGAACTATGCAGTGCAGCAATGTTTCAAGCTGAATCTAAGGGGGATGTGCATATTCAAATATTGGGCTTGCTAGAAACGCCAGCAGTGCAATTAGATGCTATTTGGGCGATGAACATGAATGACCAACATTGGCCGCCGCCAGTGAAGCTCAATCCACTATTGCCCGCCGAATTACAACGTAACAATGGTACGCCAAACGCCAGCGCGGGGGTTCAAAGTATATTTGCCGCACTGGTGCATCAGCGTTTAATGGTGAGTGCGCCAGAAATTGTGTTTTCTTATGCGCTTAAAGAAGACGAGCGGGAGCTACGCCCCTCGCCATTGTTAAGTAACAATCCGTCTGAAAGCGCAAGCAAGCCGCCAGTAGCCATTCAAACTCTTGCCGAAAAGTTGGCGCAACCCGCCGCTATGCAAATGCTGGATGACTACATCGCCCCAGCGCTGGGGGTTGATGAAAGCATGCGTGGTGGCGTTAACTTGTTTGCCACACAGGCGATTTGCCCCGCATGGGCGTTTTATCAATATCGTTTGGGCGCTAATAAATTAGAAACCCCTATTGATGGCTTAGATAATATGTCGCGCGGTAGTTTGCTACATAAAGTGCTGCAATTATTTTGGCAAGATTGCCAAACCTTGAGCAATTTAAAAGCCATGAGCGATGAGCAGCGTGTGCTTGCCATTGATAGCGCCATAGCCAAAAGCATGCTTGAATTGCGCCATGAAATTAGTGTGCATTTGCCGCCGCAGGTCATGCAAATTGAACGTCATAGGTTGCAGCAATTGCTACAGTTTTGGTTAGATTTAGAATTGGAGCGCACTGATTTTAAGATACATGCCTGTGAGGAAAAACATTCTATTGATGTTGAAGGTTTGCCTGTCAACTTTACGATTGACCGCATCGATGCCTTAGCTGATGGCGGTTTAGTGGTCATTGATTACAAAACCAGTGCAGTAGTGGCGAACAAAAGCTGGGCGGATGACCGCATTGCCGAGCCACAACTGCCGATTTATGTATCTTTAGCATTAAAATATGAGCAAGTGGTGGCGGTGTGTTTTGCCAAAGTTCGCACCGATGAAAGCAAGTTCATTGGTTTGTCGGTAGACGAGGGCGTATTGCCTGACGTGACGGCGCTGCATATGGTTAAAAATAATTCAGCATTTATAAGGTTTGCCGATTGGGATAGCTTGTTGGAGCATTGGTACACCAGCTTGACCAGTATCGCGCATGAAATAAAATCTGGCGTTGCCAGCACTACGTTCAATAATGAGGCTGATTTAATCTATTGTGATGTGCGACCTTTGCTACGATTGCCAGAACGTATGATGCAGTTTGAAAAAATGCAGGCCGCAATGAGTGCGGGTAAAAAACCATGATTTCTTCTATTGATTTACCAGATTTAAAAGCATATGAACTCAATGCATTAGATAGCCTTAACCGCATTCGTGCTTTAGAACACACCTCATTTATTGTGGAAGCGCCAGCGGGCGCGGGTAAAACAGAGTTGCTTACTCAGCGTTACTTGAATTTATTAGCGCATGTTAACGAGCCTGAAGAAATTATTGCGCTGACTTTTACCAATAAAGCCGCCACGGAAATGCGTAATCGCATTCTGCTAAGTTTAGAACACGCACAAAATCAAACACCTGAAACAGCACCGCACAAGCTCATCACACGCGGCTTAGCCAATGCCGCGCTGCACCAATCGAACACCAAGCAATGGGATATTATTGACCAGCCTAGCCGATTGCGTATTTTAACGATTGATGCGCTTTGTAGCAGTTTAACGCGCCAGATGCCGTTATTGAGTAAGTTTGGCGGGCAACCAGTGGTGAGTGATGACACCGAACCGCATTATCTTGATGCCGCGCGGCGTGCGATTGCCCACATAATGCATGAAACCAAGCCTGACGATACGGTAACCACCGCACTACGTTACATGGATAACAATAGCGAAAAGCTCATTGCGCTATTAGCTAAGATGCTGGCAAGGCGCGACCAATGGCTGCCATTAGCGGGGCAGATGCATGGTTTAGATGTTGAAGAAATGTCACGCAATACCGAAACCGCGCTGCACCATTTAATTGCAGAGGCCTTACAGCCCGTATTAAATGTGTTAACGCCTAATATTCAGTACGAGTTAATGCCGCTAGCACGTTACGCAGCAGCAAATTTGTTAGAAGATGCCGATATTGCACCTTTGCTGGATTGGCAGTTTGAGTTGCACGCAGATGCTGAAGATTTAATGCAGTGGCAAGCACTGGCGAATTTTTTGCTGACTAAAACTGAACATACTTTTAGAAAATCCATCAATAAAACCAATGGTTTTCCTGCCACAGATGAAGGTAAAAGTAAAAAGGAAGCCTATTTTGACGTAGTAAAAAAGTTGGAAAATAACCTACAAATTGCTGGCATTTTAGATTTACCGTCTATCGCCACGCTAGAAGATAATCAGCGGGTGATTCAGGCGCTAACAAAGTTACTGATATTAGCCGCCAGCCACTTGTGGGCTGTATTTCAAGCATCAGGTGAGGTCGATTTCGTCGCGATTGCACAAAGTGCGCAACAAGCACTTGAGAACGAACATGGCGTGACCGACTTAGCACTCAAGCTTGATTATAAAATTGCACATTTATTGATCGATGAGTTTCAAGATACCAGCCCAGTACAAATGCGCTTAATTGAAAAGCTCATAGAAGGTTGGCAGCCAAACGATGGCAGAACCTTATTTTGTGTGGGCGACCCCATGCAATCTATCTACCGTTTTCGTAAAGCTGATGTGAGTTTATTCTTGCAGGCTGCTCAAAGTGGTATTGGGCATTTACCATTAACGCGCTTGCAGTTAAGCCGCAATAATCGCTCACACCCTGAAGTGGTACATTGGATCAACATGGCGTTTCAGCAGGTGTTTCCAAACAACGACAACATCAATCAAGGCGCTATTAGCTACAGGGAATTTACTGCCACACGCGCAGAAGTAGCAGGTGAGGGCGTGGTATTACATCCTATTATTTTACAAGCTAAAGACGATGATGATAGCGAAAGTGTTAATGCCAAGCTGATAGAAGCACGCTATGTGGCCGATTTAATTGTAAGCTTACGCGAAAAAAATAATGCTCAGAAAATTGCGGTATTGGTGCGTAGTCGTAGCCATTTAAAAGAATTAGTCTCTGAGATTCGGCGTAATTATCCAAATTTAAAATTCCAAGCGCTAGAAATAGAGCATTTGAATGATAGACAAACCGTGCAAGATGCCTTTTCGCTGACCTGCGCGCTGCATCATAGAGCCGATAGAATTCATTGGTTGAATATGTTACGAGCGCCTTGGTGCGGGTTGACGCTGGCTGATTTACATGCACTGGCGGCCGATAATCATCGCGCCACCATTTGGCAGCTGATGCACGATGAAACGCGCTTGCAAAGGCTAAGTGCTGATGGCTATTTACGTTTAAACCATGTGAAAAACATTCTAGCCGAAGCTTTTAATCATCAAGGCCGCATGCCAATTCGTCGCTGGTTAGAAAGCACTTGGCTGCAATTGGGCGGTGGCAAGTGCTTGGTCGATGCAGGCGATAATCGTGATATTCAGGTGTTTTTCGACTTAGTAGAAAAAATCAGCCGCAGTGGCTATTTAGACATTAGCGCACTAGAGCAAGGCATGAAAAAGCTATACGCCAAGCCCGATATTGAAGCCGATGACAGCTTGCAATTGTTAACGATACATAAATCAAAAGGGTTGGAGTTTGATACGGTAATTTTACCTGCGCTTAATCGTCCGCCAAGAAACCCAGATAACGAATTGGTGTTATGGCAAGAAGTGATGATAGACAAGCAGCTACATTTAATTGCGGCACCGTTGATGGTGAATAGAGGCGCATCTAAATCTATACCTAAGCCCAGCAAAGCGCCTAATGTGTATCAATTTTTAAAAAATTTAGAAGCTGAACGTAGTGATAATGAAATTGTACGTTTGCTTTATGTGGCGGCAACGCGCACGCAAAGGCAATTACATTTAATTGCCAGCATACAAACCAATCAAAAGGGTGAAATAAAACCGGCGGCAAGAACCTTGCTCAAAGTGTTATGGCCCGCCGTGGAGGCTGAGTTTGTTAATGCAACAGCCTTTAAGAAAGAGGCTGCAGCCATAGAGCTACTGGACATTAGCCAATTTAAGCCACAATTACAGCGCTTAGATAGTGCTGAGTTTTCGGGTGGTTTTTTAGGGATGATAGGCGAACAATCTAGCGCTTTGACTAATCGTGTTACGCCACTTAACAATAATACCTCGGCTTTAACTGATAATGCTGCTTTTGCTGCTGACATACAAAGGCATTGCGGTACCTTAGCGCATCTTTATATGGCACTATTTGCAGCTAGTGATTTGCCCACTTGGAACGCTGAACGTATTGCGGCATGTCTGCCAACCATGCAAAAGTGGCTGATGCAACAAGGGCATGCCGCAAGCACCTCTCAGCTTAGTGCTACGCAAGTGGTGGCGGCGTTACAAACAACATTAGCTAGCGAAGCCGGGCAGTGGGCACTACAAAAACACACGAATGCAGCAAGTGAATTAAGTGTGATGCAGGCGCAAGAAACCAGCGTTAAAAATCACATCATAGACCGCACTTTTATTGAAAATGGCACGCGTTGGATTGTGGATTACAAACTGACTGCTGCGGATGAAAATAAAGATTTAACTATTATGGCAGAACAGCATCGCGCCCAGCTAGAACGCTATGCAGGCTTATTTGCCAGCGAAGGGCTGCCGATAAAATGTGCCATTTACTTTTTAAGTAGCGGTGATTTGGTGGAGTTGTAGTTGATTAAGTTGAGTTAGCGCGCTCTTGATTGAACTTAATTTAACGCGATTTAACCAAATGCTTAACCAGCACCCACAGCGTAGGCAGGCTAGGTACAATAATCATCGCTAGTGCGACCAACGAGAAATTAGCTTTAACCCATGGATTATTGCCAATCAAGAATCCCAGCGTTGTTAGGCCACACACCCAGAGTATTCCGCCAATCACATTAAACAGTGCAAACTTTGGATAGGACATCTGGGCTACTCCCGCAACAAACGGTGTAAATGTGCGAATAAAAGGCAGAAATCGCCCAACGATGATGGTGATAGGGCCATGTTTTTCATAGAATTCATGCGTTTTGTTAAAGGCTTCTTTGTTGAACCAGCGTGAAGTTTCCCAAGAAAAAACCTTATGGCCAGACCAACGGCCTATTGAATAATTGACCGCATCGCCAGCAATGGCGGCAATGGATAACAAAATCATTAGCGTAGGCAAACTCATACCGCCAACAGCCGCCACAGCTCCAGCTACAAATAATAGTGAATCACCAGGCAAAAATGGCATGGCGACGAGACCAGTTTCCACGAAAATGATGGCGAATAGAAGTGCGTAAATCCATATTCCCCAAGTGGCGGTCACAGCCTCCAGATGCTTATCCAGATGTAAAAATAGATCGATAAAGCTTGAGAGGTCCATTATTTGGCTTCTATATTTAGTTTATGTGATTATGAATAGTTTTTATGATTAGGCGCTGAGGGTGATTTTAAGCTCAAGTATTAATCTGCATTTATTTAAACAAACTCTTTCAATAGTACCTTTACAAAATCAGTCCGATGATTGATGTCTTCTAAATTCACCGTCATTCTGAATTTATCTGGCCCATTCATTCGGCAGCGGCGGTCGCGTTGCAATAAAGCAATAAGTTTGGTCGGGTCCAAATCTGCATTTGGGTTAAATTGCAGCTGAATCGTCTCAGCGCTAGCATCAATTTTAACGATGCCAATCGCTTTGCCAGCAATGCGTAGTCTGTGGCAGGCGATGAGCGCTTCGCCTTGCTCTGGCAATAAACCGAAACGATCGATCAGTTCTTCCTGCATATTATCCAGCGCTTCATCATCGTTGCAATTGGCTAGGCGTTTATAAATCACCAAACGCTCGTGCACATCTTGGCAATATTTAGTGGGTAATAAGGCTGGCGTATGCAGATTGATTTCAGTCGTCACGCCTAATGGCGCGTTTAGGTCTGGCTCTTTACCAGCCTTTAGCTGTTTAACTGCGTGGTTAAGCATATCTGAATACAGATGAAAGCCAATTTCCTGCATTTCGCCGCTTTGGCTATCGCCTAATAATTCACCAGCACCACGAATTTCTAAATCGTGCATGGCTAGGTGGAAGCCCGCGCCCAAGTCTTCCATCAGTTGAATGGCATCCAAGCGTTTTTGCGCTTGTACGGTAATTTTACGATCAGGATCTGTGAGTAAATAAGCATAAGCTTGGTGATGCGAACGGCCGACACGACCGCGTAATTGGTGCATTTGTGCTAAGCCAAACATTTCGGCTTTATTCAGGATAATGGTATTGGCGGTTGGCACGTCGATGCCAGTTTCAATAATGGTGGTGCAAAGTAATAGGTTGTAACGCTGATTATAAAAGTCGCGCATCACATGTTCTAGCTCGCGTTCACGCAACTGACCATGTGCCACCGCAATGCGTGCATCTGGCAAAATACGTTCTAATTTCTCGCGCATAGAATGGATGGTATCCACTTCATTATGCAAGAAATACACTTGGCCGCCGCGCTTGAATTCGCGCATAGCCGCTTCACGAATGATGCCTTCAGAATAATCAGTATGGAAAGTTTTGATGCTTAAGCGTTTTAGCGGTGGCGTGCTGATAATAGAAAACTCGCGCAAG
>CAINBI010000115.1 GCA_903846555.1 uncultured Pseudomonadota bacterium | reverse complement strand
GTGAAATAAATAAAACCAATTATATCATATAGTTAAAGTCAATATGCGGTTGCTTTTATGCAAAATTCAGGTTGTCATTTGTCATGGGGAAATATAAATCCAGAAAGTGCGGAAATTTAGGGGGATTTATAGAAGTGCCCTCATGTTTAAATAGCCACTAAGAAAATAAATGGGGTCAGACACGATTATGCGTTACACTCACCCTATGATTAACTTACCTAAACTGCCATGGCACGACTCCCCCGTTATGTGATTCCTGGACAACCGCAGCACATTATTAATCAATGGGGTCAGTCTCGATTGATTATAACTGATTGATTTATAATCGACTATTGTAAGTATAGCTAGCGTAGGGTGTGCAAATTGTTTGTAATTTGCACACCTTTTATTTTTATCAATCACTAACCCACCCAACTCCAAAGCCAGAACGACATCCTCAGCCAATCAGGGGCTAACCAACTCCTGCAAGGCACTAAAGTCACTTACGGCGACACCGCCACCTTTCAAGCAGGCGTAGGCGAAAAAGCCCGTGCTGATGCCCGCATCATCCTTGAAGGCATCAAGAACTCCGTTAGCGAACAACGCACCAAAACCGCCAACTACGTCGTCTGGTAAAAGCAAGTCAACCAAGGTAGCACCACTGAAACGCTCGCGATGCCTAGCTTCACAGGTCCTACCAAACCCAGCTTGAACAGCATTGGGTCTGTACCCTATTTTTAGAAACAGGAGGGCTTTGTCGTGCGGTTAAGTAACGATATAGAAAGTAAGTATCAATTGAATTCAACGGTAATCAATTATTATTCGAAACATAATGTGCGACGGGCAGTTCATTTTCTTTCTACCGAAGATAAAGAATGGAACGGTTTTGATGAACATTTTTTGCTGGACAAGTAACATGTGTGTCGTTGCAGCATTTTCGAGGAAGATAGATATCCAGGTCTATTGTGGGTGGGCTGGCACTGGCGATTGGTCCGCATTATTTTAGTGCGTCTGCATTTTGGTCTTATGAAGATGGACTAACTAAGGCTGGTATTGCTAACAAACTAAATATTGGGGAAGCTAATGTTTATAGGGTATTGGCAGCAGCGCAAAAAGCTTAACGTACTTTATAATCCGTTTTCTACGGCGACCACGGAATTAAAACAAGTGTAATCTATGTCACTCAAGTAGCCATCTGAGAAAGCAATCATTTATTGCTGATATGGCGGAATATGCCAAGAACTCAGCTGATTGCCGAGTAGTGTGAGGTGGCAATGTAAGCGCTCAGCACCGCTGGCACTAACTTCAAACTCATAAGTACGCAAAAATTGCACATGACCACGGCTGTTCCGTGCAAGCCAAAGTTTACTACAGGCAACCGTTTCGTCCAACAGTTGTAGGTTAAAGCGTGCCGTCAACTCAGTGCCTAATACAATGGATTTTTCGCGCTTGTCCATGCAGTCTAGCCAAAACCAAGCGAGTGCTATTAATATGAGTAGTAATGCTAATTCCATAGCGTAAACCTTATCAAGTAGAGCTTATTAGGCTCTGGATACATTAACGGGCGTAGACATTATTATCTCGAGTGATTCGAAATTGTAAGCTAAATAATTCAGTTATAAGCTATAGTTTTATTAATCTTTATGATGAATCATTTCAAATGAATAAAATACGTGAAAACGAGGCGATCCAGGCATATACAAAGCTCCTGCAGAACAAGGGTGCGGACCAGGATGTGCTGAATAGCCGTACTTCATTTTTAAAGAAGTTTAGCTCGTATCTCGATAAACGAGAATTAGATGGGAGTGAGTATCGCGAGGCGCTAGAGATATTGATGGAAGCCATTCCTGCGGATGACTGGCATGCGAGTTTAACTGCTGCGCGTGAGTTTTACCCATTTTGGCTACAAGACATTAAAGCGATTGCAGCTTTCAATGTTAACCCTGGTTTTGATGTGACGCAGCCGTCATGGAAACCTTTGCCAGCTTCGCTAAAATCGTTGACGGATAGCTTAGAAACTGAAAAATTCGACGTTTCTGAAAATTGGCCAGTGAAGGCTTATTCACAAGCGCTTCGTCAAGAGGGCGCCGCACAATTGCTCGTGGATACACGCATTAAGCTTGCCAAGATTATATTGATACGCTTAAGAGACGCACCACTTAAAAATCATAAGTCATACCGCGTGGCCGTGGATCATACATTGCCACTGTTTCACATCAAGCAAAATAGACGTTTGTTTTTAGTGGTTGTGCGTGAGTTTTATCATTTTTGGTCTGGAAACCCAGACGCAAGTAACATGGTGCTTAAAGATGGTTCAGGCAATATGTTGCTTTGACGCAGGTCATCACCCTTATTCCATGGGAGTGGAAATTGGTCATACTGGCATTGCACCAGATTGATGCGGTGAATTTATATTACGCACAGCTTGAGTGCCAAGTTTCAAATTTATTCTATTGAACGAGACCTTTGTACGAGCTAATTTTAACCCTAAAACCCATCAACATCGTCATTCCCGCGTAGGCGGGAATCCAGTTAAGTTGTTGATTCGCCTAGATTCCCGCCTACGCGGGAATGACGATAATTGGCGATTTTATATTAAATTGTGGTTAATTTAGCTTCGTGCAAAGGTCTCTGAACATAATATAAAACAATGAGTTGGCTTTTGGCGCGTTACTTGCTTATTTGGTCTAGCTAAAAATGACGGAGTGGTAGAAAATGAAAGTATTAGTTTCATCAAATGATGTGTTATTTGTTTTATTAGGCGCCATTATGGTGCTGGCGATGCACGCGGGTTTTGCATTTTTAGAAGTTGGGACTGTTCGTAAAAAAAATCAGGTCAATGCGCTTGTTAAAATTATGGTTGATTTTTCAGTCTCGACCATCGCCTACTTTTTTATTGGTTACAGCATTGCTTCTGGCGTAAATTTCTTTAGTGGCGCAGATGTGTTAGCGGCTAACAATGGATTAGGTTTAGTTAAATTCTTTTTCCTTCTAACTTTTGCCGCAGCAATCCCCGCTATTGTGTCTGGCGGTATTGCGGAGCGTGCAAAATTCAATCCACAACTTGCTGCAACCTTTTTATTGGTAGGTTTTGTTTATCCATTTTTTCAAGGAATAGCTTGGAATAACCATTATGGGTTTCAAGATTGGTTATTGGCAAGCAATGGGGCTAGGTTCCATGATTTTGCCGGCTCGGTTGTTGTGCATGCTATGGGTGGATGGATTGCGCTTGCCGCAGTGATGTTGCTCGGCGCACGGTCTGGCCGCTATGCTAAAGATGGACGAGTCCATGCACATCCACCATCAAACATCCCTTTTCTGGCCTTGGGGGCTTGGATACTTACTGTGGGCTGGTTTGGTTTTAATGTCATGTCCGCACAAGCAATTCAAGGTATTTCTGGCTTAGTGGCGGTTAATTCACTAATGGCGTTGGCGGGTGGCACGCTGGCAGCATTGATTATGGGTAAAAATGACCCTGGTTTCGTGCATAATGGCCCGCTTGCTGGGTTGGTAGCGGTGTGCGCGGGGTCCGATGTGATGCATCCATTAGGTGCGCTAGCTACAGGCGTGATTGCGGGGGCGTTATTTGTTTGGGCATTTACGCAAACTCAAAACCGCTTAAAAATTGATGATGTGCTTGGCGTATGGCCATTACATGGTTTATGTGGCGCTTGGGGCGGCATTGCGGCTGGAATCTTTGGGGCAAAAGCACTGGGTGGTATTGGTGATGTAAGCCTGATGTCACAAATTATAGGCACTAGTGTAGGCGTGTTAATTGCTTTTTCTGGCGGGGCGCTGGTTTATGGTGCGCTTAAAATATTCGTAGGTATTCGACTCGGGCAAGAGGAAGAGTTCGATGGTGCAGATTTAAGCATTCATAAAATTGTCTCTAGTGCGGACGATTAAGCGCATTATCGGTTATCGACTGGATTTATAAATATGTTAATGGTGCAAGGACTTGCTTGCTTGCGTGGAGATCGCTTGCTATTTAAAAATGTTGGTTTTGAGCTAAACGCGGGTGGTTTAATGTATGTGCTTGGCGAGAATGGCAGTGGTAAAAGTAGTTTGCTGCGAATATTGTGTGGTCTTTTAAAGCCGGAAGAAGGCGGGGTATTTTGGAATGGCAAGCCCATTGATCTAGACACGGATATTTATCAGGCGGATTTAACTTATATCGGTCATTTGAATGGACTTAAAGATGATTTGACTGCGCTGGAAAATTTACAAATAAGCGCACGATTAGCGGGCAATCAGGTCGATGATGCCGTCGCACTAAATTCACTTGCGGCCATCGGTGTCGCGCGTTGTGCGAATCTGCCTGTTGGGGTGCTGTCACAAGGTCAAAAGCGTAGGGTCGCGCTGGCTAGGTTATGGCTTACTCGTAGTCAATTGTGGATACTGGACGAACCATTTGCCGCGTTAGATACCGCCTCAGTCGACGTGTTAGCCGCGCGATTAGGTGAACATATGTCAAATGGCGGCATGACGATTATCACCACGCATCAAGAAGTGACCATTCATGCACAATCCACCCAAACCTTAAGGCTCAGCGCTTGAACGACGCTTGGCTAATCATACTAAAACGTGACTTATTGCTGGCGTTTCGCAGACGCTCTGATGTTGCCACCACCTTGTTTTTCTTCCTGATTGTCTCCAGCTTATTCCCCTTGGGTGTCGGTCCAGAAGTAGCCGTGTTAAGTAGTATTGCGCCAGGCGTGCTATGGGTGGCGGCGCTACTTGCAGGTATGATTTCATTAAACCGCTTATTTGCCGCAGACTTTACTGATGGTAGCTTGGAGCAGATGTTAATCGCGCCCCAGCCTTTGGCGTTATTGGTGCTAGCTAAAATTTTAGCGCATTGGCTTGTGTGCGGCTTGCCCGTGGTATTGTTGGCCCCGCTGATTGGTTTGCAATACGCCTTACCTAATGATGCCTTACTGGTGTTGGTGTGGTCATTATTGCTTGGAACGCCTACTTTAAGCCTGATTGGCGCGATTGGTGCAGCATTAACACTTGGTGTGCGTGGTAGTGGTTTATTGGTGGCTTTATTAGTGTTACCGCTGTATATTCCAGTGCTTATTTTTGGTGCAGGCGCGGTAGCCGCCAGTCAGCATGGGATGAGTGCACAAGCGCATCTCTCATTGTTGGCGGCCTGTTCTTTACTTTCATTAGTCTTGGCACCTTTAGCGACCGCCGCTGCCTTACGTATCTCGGTCGAATAAATACTGGTTGAATAATGACTAGTCAAACAAAACAGGTTTAAGTTGATATGAAAATTAATTGGTTTAAATATTCTTCACCACAAACTTTTTACCCTTTAGCGGAGAAAATGATTCCGTGGTTTGCATGGCTAGCCGCTATCCTCGCGGTGGCTGGGTTATATATCAGTTTTGTCATGGCACCGACTGATTTTCAGCAAGGTGAGGCTTACCGCATTATTTTTGTCCACGTACCAGCTGCTTGGATGTCTATGGTCATTTATATCGTCATGGCAGCTTGGGCTGGGCTTGGCTTAGCGCTAAACGCTAGATTATCCGCCATGATGGCGCAAGCTTTAGCCCCCACTGGTGCAATATTTACCTTGCTTGCACTGGTCACTGGCTCATTGTGGGGCAAGCCTATGTGGGGCGCGTGGTGGGTGTGGGATGCACGATTAACTTCTGAACTGATTCTGTTGTTTCTCTATCTAGGCTTTATCGCTTTGCAATCGTCGATTGATGATCCGCGTCGTGCTGACCGTGCTGGTGCGTTGTTAGCATTAGTGGGTGTGGTGAACGTGCCTATTATTTATTTTTCAGTAAAGTGGTGGAATACCCTACATCAGGGTTCTAGTATTAATATGGGCGCTGCGCCAAAAATGGCAGCGACAATGTTGCTTGGGATGCTACTCATGGCACTGGCTTTTTGGATGTATACCGTTGCGGTTGCGTTGATGCGCGTACGGTGCATTATGTTAGAGCGCGAACGTAGCGCCGATTGGGTGAAAGCATTGTCTTTAGGAGCTAAATCATAATGCAATGGGCAAGTTGGTCAGCGTTTTTCAATATGGGCGGCTACGCATTTTACGTGTGGGTTTCTTTTGGGCTCACCTTACTTTGTGTGGTTTGGGAAGTGTTAGCTTTACGTAAACGCAGTGCACAGGCATTGCGTTTATCCAGATTGTTGGCTCAGGAATAATTAAGGAAAGTCATGGCAATTAAAGCAAGGCATAAACGTTTCGTACTCATTGGCATTGGTTTGGCTTTGGTTGGCTTGGCTGCTATGCTGATTTTGAATGCGTTTCAAAGCAATATGGTGTTCTTTTACACGCCTACACAAGTTGAAAAAGGCGAAGTGCCAAAAGGCACGAGTTTTCGTATTGGCGGCTTGGTGGTGCCAGGTAGTTTAAAACGTGGAGATGATGGATTAACCGTTCGCTTTGCTATTACCGATACCTCTAAAACCGTGCCAGTGATTTACAAAGGCGTGTTGCCCGATTTGTTTAAAGAAGGCAAAGGCGTGGTTGCACAGGGTAAAGTCGGCGACAATGGCGTGTTTACGGCTAGCGAGGTGCTTGCCAAGCATGATGAAAACTATATGCCGCCAGAAGCTGCGGAAGCTTTGAAACGTGCTCAAGCCCAGAGTAAAACATTGATAATGCCCAAATAGTACATATAGTAATGCCTACGTAAACTTATGTATTGAAATACATGCAATTGAATAAATATTAAAAGGACGTAAACGTGATTCCTGAAATTGGCCATTTTTCCCTGATTCTCGCTTTGCTGGTGGCGCTGGCATTAGGTATTTTTCCTATTATAGGCGCAGCGCGTGGCAATGCGGTATGGATGGGCTTAGCTAGGCCGTTAGCGCGCACTCAGTTCTTACTGATTGCCGTGGCCTTTGTTTGTCTGGCTTATGCTTTTGCCACTATGGATTATTCAGTGACTTATGTGGCCACTAATTCAAATTCGAAACTACCAATCCAGTTTCGTATTGCGGCAGTATGGGGCGGGCATGAAGGCTCACTATTACTATGGGCGATGATAC
Source organism: uncultured Pseudomonadota bacterium (assembly GCA_903846555.1). Lineage (GTDB taxonomy): Bacteria > Pseudomonadota > Gammaproteobacteria > Burkholderiales > Methylophilaceae > Methylotenera. The sequence goes on along the minus strand of CAINBI010000115.1, from coordinate 20,691 downwards.
TAAGTGTTTGGACTGTCGCGGTAAGCTTATTCTCTAAGCACCTGCCAGATGATATGCGTGCACGAATACTCGGCGTGATGGGCTTGATCAGTGTTGGCTTTTTACTGTTCATGCTTATGGTGTCAAACCCTTTTGAACGTTTGATTCCAGCCGCTTTGGACGGCCGAGATCTCAATCCTTTACTGCAAGATCCGGGCATGATTTTTCATCCACCAATGCTTTATATGGGTTATGTAGGTTTTTCTGTGGCCTTTGCCTTTGCTATTGCTGCGTTATTAGGTGGTCAGCTAGACGCCGCATGGGCGCGCTGGTCGCGCCCTTGGACTACCATGGCTTGGGTGTTTTTAACGCTAGGTATTATGGCTGGTAGTAACTGGGCTTATTATGAATTAGGCTGGGGCGGTTGGTGGTTTTGGGATGCGGTAGAAAATGCTTCATTCATGCCGTGGTTGGTTGGTACAGCGCTGATTCATTCCTTAGCCGTGACAGAAAAACGCGGTAGCTTCAAAGCTTGGACGGTATTGTTGGCAATTTGTGCGTTCTCATTAAGTTTACTTGGTACATTCTTAGTTCGTTCTGGTGTGTTGACTTCGGTACATGCTTTTGCGACTGACCCACGACGCGGATTGTTTATTCTGGTGTTTCTGGTGGTGGTGATTGGTGGTTCCTTGGCCTTATTCGCTTGGCGCGCACCCACAGTAGGGCGTGGCGGTAAGTTTGATGTTGTTTCGCGCGAAAGTTTTCTCTTGGCAAATAACGTACTGTTAGCTGTCGCGGCATTCTCAGTATTACTTGGTACTTTGTATCCGCTGTTTTTGGATGCGCTTGGCCTCGGCAAAATCTCAGTAGGTCCTCCATATTTCGATACAGTATTTGCACCATTGATGACACCGGCATTGTTTTTGATGGGCATAGGGCCGATTGCACGCTGGAAAAAGTCATCCTTGCCTGAAATAGCCATGCGTTTACGCTGGGCGTTCGGCGTAAGTGTCGCCACTGCAATGATCTTGCCAGTGTTGCTTGGACACTGGACGCCAATGATAGGCTTAGGTTTATTCTTAGCTTTCTGGATTTTCGCCTCAAGCGCACATCTGGTTTATCAGCGCTTACGTGGTTCAGATCAGCCTATCATTACACGGGTAAAAGCCATTCCACGCGCATGGTGGGGCATGGTCATTGCGCACCTAGGTATTGCTGTATTTACATTGGGTGTCACTATTGTTAAAGGCTTTGAATCTGAAATTGCCGTGCGCATGTTGCCCGGAGAAGTAGCCCATTTAGCGGGTTACGACTTTACCTTTAAAGGCGTAGAGGAAATTCAAGGGCCAAACTACACGGCCAGCAGAGGGCAATTGCTGGTCACTAAAAATGGCGTTGAAAGAACGATACTTTCCTCTGAAAAAAGACTTTATACCGTGCAAAATATGCCAATGACAGAAGCTGGCATTAGCCCTGCGCTTATTCATGATTTATATGCCTCATTAGGTGAGCCCCTAGAAGATGGGGCTTGGAGCGTACGCATTTACTATAAACCGATGGTGGAATGGATTTGGGCGGGTTGCGCCATGATGGCATTAGGCGGCTTACTCGCTTTATCTGACAGACGCTATCGTATGCGCAAACGCCTAGCAAAAGAGGGTGCTTTAAAAGCGAATGAGGCGCTGGCATGAAACGTTTTTTGTTGCCCTTAGTAATATTTCTGGTGATGGTCGGTTTTCTTTTTATTGGCTTGAATCTAGACCCGCGTGAAGTGCCTTCACCCTTAGTTGGCAAGCCAGCACCGATGTTTAGTTTGCCGCGTCTGGATGACCCAAAACAAGTATTTTCACCTAAAGATATGCTGGGTAAGGTGTGGCTTTTTAATGTGTGGGCCTCTTGGTGTGGCGCATGTAGAGATGAGCATCCGATATTGGTCGAACTCTCTAAGAGCGGCCTTGTCCCTGTTTATGGCATGGATTACAAAGATACGCGCGAAGAAGCGCAACAATGGCTACAGCAAGGTGGTAACCCTTATGTTGCCACAGTCATGGATGTTGATGGCCGAGTCGGTATTGATTATGGTGTGTATGGCGTGCCAGAGACCTACGTGATTGATAAAACTGGCGTGATTGCTTACAAGCAAATTGGGCCAGTGACTTACGAGGCATTGCGCGAGAAAATCTTACCCCTAGTTAAAAAATTGCAGACACAATGATGCCCAATATTTTTGTACGTTTAATGCTGGTTTGTTGCTTGATGCAAGCGGTCAGTACTTGGGCACAAGAAGCGCGCCCTATGGAAAATAATGCGGTTGCTGAAGTGCAGGTGCAACGGCTTTCTGAACAGTTGCGTTGTCTAGTTTGCCAAAACCAAACGCTAGCGGATTCTCATGCTGAGCTTGCACAAGATTTGAAGCAGGAAATCCGCGAAATGGCCGCCAAAGGCATGAGCGACCAAGCCATTATTGATTATTTAGTGGCGCGTTATGGTGACTTTGTACGGTATCGTCCACCACTGAAATCGACGACAGTATTGTTATGGCTGGGACCGTTTGCATTGCTGTTAGCGGGAGGTGTCGGTTTGTTTATGACGCTTAGACGGCGCGAAAAGTTAGCGGTGGATGCGCCGCTTAATGCAGATGAAGCACGTAAAGTCAGTGAGTTATTAGAAATGGATAAGGAATCGTAATGGGTTTGTTTTGGGTAATTGCAGTTGTATTATTAGTCAGTGTTCTCGCTTTGATTTTGCCAGCATTACTATGGCCCAATGGCACGGTAAAAACTGATGCTAACGCTGAAAAGCGTGAGATATTTCGCCAACAATTTGATGAAATAGAGCAAGATAAAATCAATGGCGTATTAGATGCAACGCAATACGATGTTGCTAAAAGTGAGATGCAGCGCCGTATGTTGGATGAAATAGGATCAACCAGTGTGGCGGATGTTCAGGTCAGTAAGCCAGATCGTCGTTTAGCGGCAATTTTATTCGTGTTATTACCTTTAGCTGCGGTGTTGATTTATCTGAAAATAGGTAACCCTGCGGCAATAATGACCTCGCCAACGTTAGCAAACAGCACGGCAACACAAGCCAGTGTTGAGCATAGCGCGATGGCGGGTGACATTGAGCCACTGCTTAATTTACTCAAAGCCAAACTCGAAAAAAATCCAGGCGATGGCACTGGTTGGGCACTACTAGCAAGATCTTATGTGGAGATTGGGCGCCACGCTGAGGCTATTTCTGCCTATGAGAAAGCGGTTAAGGTAACACCAGATGACCCGCAATTATTAGCTGATTATGCCGATGTTTTAGCCGTTGTTAATGATCATAAGTTAGCTGGAAAGCCTGAAGCACTGGTTAATCAAGCGCTAAAACTAGACCCACATCACACCAAAGCCTTGATGCTAGCGGCAACCGCAGCGTTTGATCGTAAAGATTATAAACAAGCGATTAAATTCTGGGAGCGTTTGCAAAAAGACTTACCAGCAGATTCGGATATTTTACCTGAGGTAAAAGCCGCGCTTAATGAATCCTACGCATTGTCTGGCGTTAAGCCAACGGCGACAGCTGCTCAACAAGCCGTGTCAGCCGTAACGGTTGCGACTGGCATTAGCGGTACGGTGCGCATTGCCCCAGCGTTGGCAAGCAAGCTTGATCCAGACGCTACGGTATTTATCTTTGCGCGTGCTACGCAAGGTTCACCGATGCCGCTAGCCATTGTGCAAACGACTGCAAAAAACCTGCCTTACACTTTTCACTTAGATAATAGCAGCGCATTAATGCCAGATCACAAGCTTTCGCAAGCAAGCGAAGTAGTACTCGTCGCACGCGTTTCCAAAAGCGGCGATGCCAAACAGCAAGCTGGTGATCTAGAGGGTGTTACCGCTACAATAAAACCGGTAGGTGGAACGGTGGATATTGAGATTAACCAGCTGGTGCCAAAATAGCGTGCCAAACTAGCGTGCCAAACTAGGCTGCCATGTTAAAATTAAGCCATGATTTTTAAGATAATTCATTAATTAGCATGGTACGTTTTCATGTCATTATTCCAGCGGCTGGTAACGGTAGTCGCATGGCGGCTGATACACCCAAACAATATCTGCCTTTAAATGGTAAGCCGCTGATTCAGCATGTGATTGAAGTATTTGATGCCAGTGCTAAAATCAGCAGTATCAATATCATACTGAATCAAAACGATGCAGATTGGCATAATGATTATATCAATGCCAGCCACAAAGCGCAGGTACATTATTGCGGCGGCAGCACACGAGCGCAGACGGTGTTGAATGGCTTAATAGCGATTGAAGCGCAAGTTGAGATGGATGATTGGATATTGGTACACGATGCAGCGCGCCCTGGATTGAGCCAATTTTTACTCAATCAGTTGTTAAATACGCTAGAAAATGACGAAGTAGGTGGCCTGTTGGCATTGCCGCTTGCGGATACGCTAAAGCGTGCTGACGGCCAGCAACGCGCATCGGCTACCGTGCCGCGCGCAGATTTATGGCAGGCGCAAACGCCACAAATGTTTAAATACGCCACACTCAGGCTAGCCCTCAGCAAATTTAACGGTAGCCCCACCGATGAAGCTGAAGCAGTTGAGGCGCTGGGTTTAAAGCCGAAATTGGTGGTAGGTGAATTGCGTAATCTTAAAGTCACTTACCCACAAGATTTAGCGCTACTTTCTGCCATATTTAATGCTAATACCCCACAAACCAAGAATTGATAAACACATGACAATACGAATCGGCCACGGTTTTGATGTACACAAATTAGTCCTAGGGCGTAAATGCATCATTGGCGGTGTAGATATTCCGTTCGATAAAGGTCTGGAAGGCCATTCTGATGCAGATGTGTTGCTGCATGCTATTTGCGATGCCTTGTTAGGTGCAGCGGCGCTGGGCGATATAGGCAAACACTTTCCACCCACGGACATGCGTTACAGCGGTATCGATTCACGCGAGTTATTGCGGCATGTGGTGACGCTGCTCAAGGCTAAAGGCTATGGCGTGAATAATGTGGATAGTACGGTGATTTGTGAGCAGCCAAAATTATCACCGTACACTGAACAAATGTGCATCAACATTGCTGCAGACTGTGAGGTATCAGTTGATGCTATCAATGTAAAAGCTAGCACCACTGAAAAATTAGGCTTTACTGGCAGAGGTGAAGGCATTGCGGCAGAAGCTGTTTGCTTGTTAGCCACGGGTCTGCCTGTCTGTAAGGCTATAGTGATCTAAACTTTTAATCTCTTCGGGTTGAATTCTCCGCCGCTTGCGGCGAAGCTGGCTGAAAGCCAGCGGGTTGAGAAGCGTAGTTAATACACCGCTGCTTGCGGCGGGGTGCTTTATTTGGGTTGGTAATTTTTAAGGAAAAGAAGTGGCAGAAAAAGAATACGACGCAGACTCGGTAAGGGTTTTACGAGGACTAGAGCCTGTACGCGCTAGGCCAGGCATGTACACCAGAACGGATTCGCCTACGCATATTGTGCAAGAAGTGATTGATAATGCGGCCGATGAAGCGCTTGGTGGTCATGCCACGCATATCTCCGTGACCATATTTAAAGATGGCGCGGTTGAGGTGTCAGACAATGGCCGAGGTATTCCGGTAGAAATCCCCAAAGGTGAATCGCAGCCAGCAGTTGAGCTGGTTTTTGTGCAATTACACGCGGGCGGAAAGTTTGATAAAGAAGACGAAACTAGTTCGTATCGATTCTCTGGCGGTCTGCATGGCGTGGGCGTTTCTGTTACCAATGCGCTATCGACCCGCCTAGAAGTTAAAGTTATGCGTGGCGGTAAAGTGTATGGGCTTACCTTTGCTAACGGTGATTGCATAGAGCCGTTACAGGAAATTGGTAAATGCTTGAAGAAAGATACTGGCACCACGGTGAAATGCTGGCCAGATCCTAAATACTTTGACTCGCCAAGAGTGTCACTCTCACAGCTTGAACATCTTATTAAATCTAAGGCCGTGCTTTTGCGTGGCGTTAGCGTGACTTTAATCACTGAAGGTGCTGACGGTTTTGAAGAGCGTTCGTGGACTTACGAAGGTGGCTTGCCGCAATATCTCGATGAAATGATAGGCGAGCGTGATGAAGTGGAAAATGAGCCGCAAATACCCATCATCTCTGGCGAGTTTTACCACAATGAAAATAATGAAGGCATCTCAAAAGGAGAAGGTTCTTTGTGGGCATTGTCGTTTGGTGCAGGCGGCGCACGCGGTGAGTCTTACGTAAACCTTATTCCAACACTGTCCGGCGGCACGCATGAAGCGGGGCTTAGGAATGGCGTGTTTGAAGCGGTAAAGTCATTCATGGAGCATCACAGCATGATGCAACGTGGCGTTAAAATTTCATCTGAAGATGTTTGGAATAACGTTTGCTATGTACTGGCGGCAAAGGTGTTAGACCCGCAATTTCAAGGCCAGACTAAAGAGAAGCTGACCAATCGAGATACCATGAAAATGGTCGCGTCAACGGTGAAGCCTATCATGGAAACGTGGCTTAGCCAGAATGTAGAGCACGCAAAGCGTATCTCAGATTTAGTCAATCGCTCGGCCGCTGCCCGTAATAAATCGACACAGAAAATCGAAAAGCGAAAATCTTCTGGCGTTAATATGATGCCAGCCAAGCTTACCGATTGTGAGGCGGCAGGCACGATGGCCGCTGAATTATTTTTGGTTGAAGGTGATTCTGCTGGCGGCAGTGCTAAGATGGGTCGCAATAACGAATTCCAATCATTACTGCCACTACGCGGCAAGGTGCTGAATACTTGGGAAGTGGATGCTGGACGGATCTTTGGCAATTCAGAAGTGCATGATATTTTTGTGGCGCTAGGCATTGAGCCGCATACCATCAATGATAATCCTGACTTTTCTGGCTTACGTTACGGCAAGCTGTGCATATTGTCCGATGCGGACGTTGATGGTTCACATATTCAAGTGTTGTTACTCACGCTATTTTTGCGCCACGCGCCTAAACTCATCGAACGTGGCCATGTTTATATTTCACAACCACCGCTTTATCGAATAGATGTGCCAGCCCAAGGCAAAAATAAGCCTGCCAGAAAAATCTATGTGTCTGACGATGCTGAAAAAATATCGACTTTAGAAAAACTCAAAAGAGAAGGCATCGCTGAAGATAAAGTCGGCATTCAGCGCTTTAAAGGTCTTGGTGAAATGAACCCAGACCAGCTATGGGAAACCACCTTATGCCCAGACACCCGAAGATTGGTACAGGTGCGTATGCCTGAAGGTGAATCAAAAATCGCGCACAAGATGTTTGATATGCTGATGGCGAAGAATGAATCAGCCGCCAGAAAAGAATGGATAGAGCGCCGTGGTAATGATGTTGAGGCGGATGTTTAATGATGGAATCTTTGAATATGTTGGATGAGAATAACGAAAATGGTGCCGTTGCCATTGGTGAATACGCTGAAGAAGCTTATCTGGCTTACGCGGTATCCGTGGTAAAAGGCCGCGCATTACCATCAGTAGAAGATGGTCAGAAACCTGTTCAGCGGCGCATTTTGTTTGCCATGAAAGAGATGGGTTTGGTGGCTGGCGTTAAGCCAGTTAAATCGGCTCGGGTGGTGGGTAACGTGTTGGGTATGTACCATCCGCATGGCGACAGTTCGGCGTATGAAGCGGCTGTGCGTTTGGCGCAAGATTTTACGCTGCGTTATCCGTTAATCGATGGTCAAGGTAATTTTGGTTCGCGTGATGGCGATGGCGCGGCGGCAATGCGCTATACCGAAATGCGTTTGTCGCCCATTGCCGATTTGCTACTTTCTGAAATTGATCGCGGTACGGTAGATTTTCAAAGTAATTATGACGGTGCTTTTCAAGAGCCTGTCATGCTGCCAGCCAGACTGCCGATGATGCTGCTAAACGGCGCTTCTGGCATTGCCGTGGGTATGGCAACCGAAATGATTCCGCACAATATGCGTGAAATTGCTAACGCCGTATTGCATGTGATGGATCACCCCGATTGCACCACTGAACAATTGATGGTGCATGTGCCAGGCCCGGATTTTCCTGGTGGTGGACAATTGATAACGCAGACCTTAGATATTCAAGCCGCTTATGAAACGGGACGCGGTTCGTTGCGTTTACGTGCTAGATGGCTGGTTGAGCCGATGGCGCGCGGCCAGTGGCGCATTATCATCAATGAATTACCGCACGGCGTTTCCGTAGAAACCGTTATGGCCGAGATTGAAGCCATTTCTAACCCTAAGCCTAAAAAAGACAAAAAGACCATAGACCAAGATCAGCTATTGGTTAAACAAGCGGTTTTAAGCATGCTGGATTCAGTTAAAAGCGAAGGTAAAAAAGATGTTCGCCTGATTTTAGAGCCCAAGACCAGCAAGGTTCCTAGCGAAGAGTTGATGGCGTTTCTGCTGATTCACACCAGCATGGAAGTGTCGTGTTCACTTAACATGGTGACGATAGGTACCGATGGTCGCCCCGCGCAAAAAGGCTTAGTCAAAATCCTGAAAGAATGGATAGAATTCAGACTGAATGTGGTGCGTAGGCGCTGCCAGTTTGACTTGGATAAGATCAATCGCCGCATCCATATTTTAGATGGACGCCTGATTGCTTTTCTGCATATTGACGAAATTATTCGAGTGATTCGCAACTCAGATAACCCTAAAGCCGATTTGATAGCGGCATTTAATTTAAGCGAAATTCAAGCTGAAGACATTCTTGAAATCCGCCTACGTCAACTTGCCAGACTTGAAGGTTTTAAGATTGAGCGAGAATTAAAAGAGCTACGTGAAGAAGCTGGCAAGTTAGAAGCGATTTTAGCCAGTGAACTCAAATTACACAGATTAACCGCTAAAGAAATCAAACAAGATGCTGAAAAATACGGTGACGATAGGCGTACATTGATTGAGCCAGTAGAGCGTGCACAGGGCGGCCAAAAAGCCTTTGTGGTAGATGAGCCAGTGACGATTATGCTTTCTAAAAATGGTTGGATTCGCTCTAGACAAGGCCACGGCGTTGATCGCGAGGCTATCGCATGGAAGGCTGGAGATGGCGAATTCGCAGTGATTGAAACGCGCACTATATTGCCCATAGTGTTGATGGATTCTAACGGTCGATGCTACTCATTTGACGCCTCTAGCATACCTGGCGGCAAAGGTGATGGCATCCCAGTGAGCGCCGTGATTGAAGTTCAGAACGGTGCTAAATTAGTCCACGCGCTCTCAGGCAAAGATGAAGATAGGTTCTTGTTCACCACATCGAATAGCTATGGATTTATTGCCCCATTAAAAGGCCTTATTGCCAGACCAAAAGCCGGCAAGGCGTTTATGAAGCCTGAAGATGGCGCAAGCATTAACCCGCCACTTAACTTGCCACTTAACTTGGATGCAAGCACACACGTTGCACTCACATCATCCGAGAACAGGCTACTGCTATTCCAAATCAGTGAAATCAACGAATATCCAAACGGCGGCAGAGGCGTAAGAATGATGGATATTCCAGATGGAGCCGCGCTTACGCGCGTTGAATTGAGTGATGGAAAATCTGCAAACATCACCATTAAAGGCAAAACAAAAACCATTAGCGGCGATGATTTAAGCCGATATAGGCAGAAACGCGCTAAAAAGGGACAAGCCGTTAATGCTAATAATAGCAGCCAGCCAAGGCAAAGAACCCTGCTTTAAATATGCCGATTTTAACGACATCCTCTCTAGGTGCGCGCTACTTTATAGCGATCTTAGTGGGACGGGAATAATGGATAATTGGGGTTTTATATTGATTTCAGCCAATTTAGCTTTGGGCAAAGCGCTCATGATGATTTTTAAGGGTAAAATCGAGCATGGTTCGACAGGGCTCTCCTGAGCGTAGTCGAAGGGCTCACCACGAACGGGTTTTGTCGGCGCATGTCTAATCTCAACAATGGTCTTGCAATTATGCCGTATTTTATTAGCACAGTATTTAATAGCACAGCTCAATCATAAGGTAACGCAACATGGATAAGTTATTCAGCAATAGGGGTGGCGTTGTTGCAAGCGCGCGCTCAGTGCGACACTTAAGCCATGCGTTAATGTCAGCACGCTAATGACCATTACTACTAAAGCAGCGGCGGCAGAGATCACGCCAAAACATTTTAACGTCATCATTATCGGCGCTGGCCCTAGCGGCTTATCTGCTGCAACACATGCGGCGGACCTTGGTGTTTCTTACCTGTTGCTAGAGGCTGCAACCGCGCCAGCCAGCACTATTCGTAATTATCAGCGCGGTAAGCTTGTCATGTCCGAGCCGCGTAGTTTGCCGATACGTAGCTCACTGCCTTTTACCGCATCATTACGTGAAACCGTGCTGGAAACGTGGGAAAAAACCATTGCCGATTACCACCTCAATGTGCGTTATGAGGCTAAGGTTGTCGATTTACATCGCACCGAAACTTGCCTTGAAATTACCCTGACAGACGGCGAGAAGCTCACTGCAGATCATGTGGTGTTGGCCATTGGTGTGCAAGGTAATTTGCGTAAGCTTGAAATTCCAGGCGGCGACCTGCCGCAAGTGCAATATCAACTGGATGATGCACAAGCGTATGTGGATGAAACTATTGTGGTGATTGGCGGTGGCGATAGTGGCGTAGAAAATGCGCTGGCGCTTACTGGTCGCAATCAGGTGATGATACTTAACCGTGCGGAAGATTTTAGTAATTGTAAGGAAAGTAACCTTAGTCAGTTAACCGAAGCGCGCAAAGGCGGCGCACTCGATTGGTTGCTAGAGACCAATCCGCAAGCGATTGAGCTGAATTCAAAGGGTGAATTTCCAATCACCGTGTTTGCTAATACGCCCAATGGTGTTGAGCGTATTCCATGTCACCGCGTCATTGCCCGGCTTGGCGCCTTATCATCACGACCTTTGTTAGAAAGTTTTGGTGTGGGCTTTCCAACCGCTGACTTGGCGGCACTGCCGTTGCTTTCCACGCATTACGAATCGAATGTGCCGGGGCTTTACATTGTCGGCGCACTGGCGGGTTATCCGCTCATTAAGCAGGGTATCAATCAGGGTTATGAGGTCATCGAATATATCTTAGGCAACCCTGTGGAGCCTGCCGATGCCGCTTTGCTGCGCGAGAAATTCGCGAGTTTTTGCAATGATCGTGGCGTTGATGATGTGTTGGAAAAAATACGCAATAGAGTGCCCTTGCTGGCCATGCTTAACTCACTACAGTTGCGTGAGTTAGTGCTGGAAAGCAACATTCTGCTGCCTGCGGCTGGCGAGATAATTTTTAAGCGCAATGATTACAGCACAACATTCTTCTCTATTGTTGAAGGTGAGTTGGATGTTTTAATCGATGAAGATAATGTGCCGGATGCCGTACTCAAGGCGGGGGAATTTTTTGGCGAAATGGCACTGGTTTCGGGTCGTCGTCGAGCCGGGACGGTGCGGGCGCGTACCCCGTGCGTACTGATTGAAACGCCAAGAAGGGCGATGCAAAAACTGATTAGCTCGGTGCAGTCTATGCGCCGCGTGCTGAACGAAGTTGCCATTAAATCGGTTGTGCATATTTGTATAGGCCTGTCGCTGAGTGAGGAAGATCTCAATGATCTGGCAAATAACGCCACGCTTAAAAGTTATGCTGCGGGTGAGGAGTTATTTCATGAGGGCGATGAGGCCGATGGGCTTTACCTGATACAACGCGGCTCGGTTACTGTGTCACACATGATAGGCGGCAGGGAAGTGGTGTTGCTTTATGTGGCGGCTGGGCACTATGTGGGCGAAATGTCGCTGATTTCTGGCGAACCGCGCTACGCTACTGTGCGTGCTGCGGTGGCTACGGAGGCGGTTCTAATTGACGCTGGACGGATGCGCGACATTATCGCGCGTAATCCAGAAATTCGTGGCGAGCTAGACGCACGCTATCTTCAGCACTTACAGGAGCAGGAAAATCGCCAGCAACAAGAAGCGTCTTTAGAGTCTAACGGCGCGTTGGGACAACAGTCCACTCCGTCCAATTTGATTTCCTTTCTCATTCAACAAGGCGTAGGCGAGGCCACCGATGTGTTGCTGATCGATGAATCCATCTGCGTACGCTGTAATCACTGCGAACAAGCTTGTGCTGACACACACGGCGGTGCAACAAGGTTGGATAGAGATACTGGGCCGATTTTTGCTAACATTCGTGTGCCGACTTCTTGCCGTCATTGCGAACATCCGCATTGCATGAAAGATTGCCCACCCGATGCCATTCACCGCGCACCGCATGGTGAGGTGTACATTGATGACAGTTGTATTGGTTGCGGTAATTGTCAGCAAAATTGCCCTTACGATGTGATTCAAATGGCGGTGGTACAAGACCAGCCTGAACCCAGTTTGTGGCAAATGCTACTTGGTATTCAGCCCAAGGCCTTGCCGAATATAGGCGGTACCAAAGTAGCGGTTAAGTGCGATATGTGCAAGGATATTGCCGATGGGCCTGTGTGTGTGCGGGCTTGTCCAGTGGGTGCAGCATTACGTGTTAATCCAGAAGAGTTGCTGGGTTATGCTGGCGGCGGCACCTCGACTGAAGCGAATTTGCACGGTTTAACCAGTCATTAAAGAGCAATGCCTAATGAGAATTACCTAAAGAGAACCAATAGATGCAGCGCGGCAATATTTTCGACTATAAAAATTATCTCTACTTTAAGTTGGCGGTAATCTTGATTCTGCTCGGCTTTGCAGCCTACCTGATGTTTGAGCCCGCTGTTGGTTATTATGGCGGAAGCTGGCTGGGTTATGGCTTAGGCACGCTGTCGGCCATTATGGTGTTCTGGATGGCATGGTATGGCATACGTAAACGCCGCTATCGCGGCAGCGGCGCAACGCAGGGATGGCTATCGGCACACATTTACTTGGGGACGGCGCTCACCGTGTTGGTGACGCTGCATAGTGGCTTTCACTTTGGCTTCAATATTCATACGCTGGCTTATGGCATGCTGTTAATAGTAGTCATTAGTGGATTTTTTGGCAATTACACCTACATGATTTATCCACGCCTGATGACTGAAAATATGGGCGAAGACAACCTGGACGGCTTGTTGTTGCGTATTGCCGAAGCCGATAAGTTAGCGCGGCAAATAGCCTTACTCATGCCAGATGACATCAATAATACGGTAGCGCGGGCTTGTCGTGAAACTTCAATAGGCATCGGCCTACTTGAGCAACTCCGAGGCTTTCAGTCAGATTGCCCCTCGGCAATGGCGGTTGAGCAGCTCGCCTTGATGGGGCATGATCTTGCGGTTGAGCATCGCAAGCTATATCGTGATCTTTATTCTATTATGGTGCGGCGCGAGACTTTGGTTAGGCGTGCGCGGCAAGATTTAATGTATCGTGCTAGGCTTGGTTTCTGGCTGTATTTTCATGTGCCATTTTCCATCGCGCTGCTAGTGGCGATGGTGGCACACGTTGTTGCCGTATTTTTTTATTGGTAAGTGATGATTCAATGTCTGTTAATTAAGGTTTCCTATAACGCGCGTGGCCTGCCAGTGCGTAGCTATCGCACCATGACGGCAGAGGAAATGACGATAGGGCGCGGTGCCGAATGCACGATTCATCTGCCCGACCCGCGCATCGCCATGCATCACGCTGTCATTAAGCGTTTAGACGATGGTCAGCCCTATTTGGTCTCGGTAAACGGCGAGTTGAACATCGATGGGTCAATACGGCAAGCCATTCCGCTAACGCACGGCACGCAAGTGATGATAGGGCCATATCAGCTAAAGGTAGAACCTGCACCGCCAGATGTCAATCTGGCAGTTTCGCTGGTGCTAGCAAACCGTCTGCCGGATGATTTTCAGGATCTGAAATCTCGCACGCATGAACCGCTACAGGGCGCGTTTGTTTTTAAACGGCGACTATCAATCTGGATGGCCGCATTCATCATGCTGTTTTTTTTGGTATTACCCATAGCGCAAAGTTTGATTCCGCAGCTGCACAGCGCAATGACACAACTGCCTTTTGGCTTCGACCGGGTTTGGAGTCCTGGGCATGTTTCTAATGCGCATCTACATTTCAGCGCACAATGCTCCAATTGCCATCAAACCTTAACCCGCAAAGTTGCCGACCAAGCCTGCATCAGCTGCCATCGTGATACTACGCCACACATTGTAGACAAAGCTTTGCAGCAGCGTGTTTTTAAAACAACTCGCCTGACCTTGGGCGGAGTGCGTTGCGCAGAATGCCACCGTGAGCACAAAGCACCGCATCCGCTAGCCCGACAGGATGACGGCATGTGCGTGAAATGCCACGGCAAAATTAAAGCCATAGATGCAAACACCAAGTTGCCTGACATTCACGACTTTGATCGTGACCATCCAGGTTTTAAACTGAGCTTTAGCACAGGCGATGCGGCGAAAACGGTTGAACGTATTCCGCAAACGGACACCGCACGTTTGGTAGAAAAGACCGGCCTTAAATTCCCCCACTCGCAGCATTTTGGCAAAGTGCAAGGCCCTAATGGCATATGGGATGTACGTGAGCTGAGTTGTACTAATTGCCATCGTCAGGAAGGCAAAGAAATGCGCTTTAAGGCGGTGTCTTTTCAGCGCGACTGCCAGAGCTGCCACGCCAGCAAGCTTGAAGTTGGCCATGCCGCAAACCCACTGCGCCTGCCACACGGCGCCGAGCAAAATGTAATGAACGCCTTAAAAGTGAATGCACCAAAACAACTGGCGCACTACTCAGAAATACTTAAAACGGATGGCTGCGCCTATTGCCATGAAATAGAAGGGACCAAAAAAGGCGATAGCTTGCCGTGGCGTGTCGTGCCGCTAAACATCAATCAGGATTGGTTTAGTAAAGCGCACTTTAATCATGCCTCGCATCGCACGCAAAAGTGCCAGTCTTGCCATAATGTAGAGCAGTCAGAAACTAGCGCGGACGTGGCAATGCCAGATAGAAAATCCTGCTTACGTTGCCATTCTGGCAATAGCCCAAAAGCCAAGCGTATTGCTAGTGGTTGCATGTCGTGCCATAGCTTCCACAGCCATCCTGTGCAGAGTGAGCGCTTAGCTGAAAGTTTAAAGTAAACTTCTTTTTGCGGATATCCTTATTTTGTGATTGATATCGGATTCTGTAATTGCAATACAATACCTATCAAGACTGTAACGGTCTAATAAAGCAAGACACTCTAATCGGATGATAAAATTATCCAAAAGGAGTGTGTATGGCAAACACGTTACGCGCATCATCATGAGACCAATAAAGACATTAGTCATTAAATTGTGCGTTTTTATAATCATTGTCGATCGCACTCGACTTCGGGTTATCTGTCACCCAATCAATTTGAAATAGTCCTGTTATTGACTTAAATTCACTGAAATTGGCGGACTTAGGGTAAAAAAACTCAAGAATGAGTCAATTTAAATTCAAAAAACGGAAATTCATCAAAGTGCGGAGGTTTAGTTGCTGCGTGCAAAGGCCCCGAGGTGTCACTATCGTTGCTTAAAAAATCACGACGAACATTTAAGAAAGATGCTCTGCGAGGCAGTAGGGACGGGCCTCGCAGAGCATCTGTTTTGAAGAGATTAGGGCAATTTCTCGCGGCTATTGACCTTCAGTTACCATTGCTTACTTTTGATCCCAAGATTCTTCCCACATGCAATGTTTGATTTTATGGCGATTAGCGATGAGTTCATCAATCGTTGGCTCATCATTTAGCGCACGTTTAATCGCAAGCTTAGTTGCTTCATAGTTGTTTTTGTACATATCCGCTTTATCTAGATTTACATCTGTTGCGGCGCGTGGGTCTATCCATACCAAACTGATGATGCATAGATCATTGACTTGATCTCTAGGAATAATGCCTTCGATCACGCAATCCAAAATTGCATCGGCCGTTGCCGCTTGTACCAAACCGCCAAACAACTCAATATTTGCACTATCTTTTAATGTGACTTTTGGTGCCATCATGCAAGCTGGGCGCACCAATTGATTCAGGTCACGCACGGCAAACATGGCAGTATGGCCTTTACTTTGCGCCATCATATTTGCAAATGCCTGACCAACTGGGCCATCGACACTACCGATTAAAATTTCTGGCATGGCTGCGCCTGTATCTTTACCTTCTGTATAGAGGGTGGCTTCGCCAGCTTTAAAAATGATTTTTGACATGAATGTTCCTTAAATAATGTGAGTTGAAATGTGAGAAATTTTTAATACGTGGATTTTATAGAATCACCGAGGTTTAAGCAATTTTACAAAGGCTTAAACGGGCGGTTTGTGCTTTGCTGTCAAAAGCTGCATATCTACATGCAAAATGTTCGCATCTAAATATGGCGCGCTACATACGACAAAGCCAGCTTTTTCATAAAAAGCCATCGCGTGTAATTGTGCAGAAAGCATCAGGGTTTGCACTCCCTGTTGCGTATGCATGTTAATCGCCATCTTGAGTAGCGAAGATCCTACGCCTTGACCACGCCACGCTTTAAGCACCGCCATGCGACCAATACTGCCGTTATTCAGCAAACGTGCGCAGGCGACTGGCTCATTCACGTCATTTACCGCTAAGAAATGCTGCGCGGTTTCGTCTAGGCCATCCCACTCCAAATCAATGGGTACCTTTTGCTCTTCGATGAATACCTGTGTGCGAATATGCACTAATTGCTGTTTATTTTGCGACCAGCCCACTTCGTAAATTCTGATATTAGCTAGCATGATGTAAACACTTTATAATGCATATTTCGTATAAACGTTATGAAGGTAAATTGATGAAAAACTATATTGAAGTATTCGCTAGAGTTTTACTTGCACAGATTTTTTTAGTTGCCGTGTTTATTACGCTTTCGCAAATCAGTAACAATCCATTAGGTTATAAAGCTTATATTGATTATTTAGCCGCACACAGCTTACCTGGTATTTTTGCACCACTAACCATTTTAATCCAACTGGTTTTTGGTTTGGGTTTATTGCTTGGCTACAAAACTAAAACTTGCGCATTTGCTTTAGCCATTTATGCAGCTTTCATTGCCCTTTTTATGAAGCTGCAAGAAATAAACGGGCTGATTTTAACCTTGCAATATCTAGCTATTACAGGTGGTTTAATTATGGTCGCGCTACATGATAAGATGGCTTGTAGTTTAGATAATTTAAAAAAATCCAGCTAGCTTAGCAATAAGCACCAATATCAAAAGGTTGGCGAAGTAGTTTTTTTCGCCAACCTTTTATTCCCACTCTAACGCAGGATAAATCGTATTCACGTTGCGTCTGTTGGCAATGTCAAACAGTAGCCATTGATCTTTCTCCGTAGCTGCGGCGGTGTTCATGGTCGATTCCATACTCTCACCCTTCTTGATACTGGCGCGGACATCGGTTAAAAGCACCGTCAAATAGTGTTGCGCAATATTCAACGCTTCCACCC
The DNA here is from genome assembly GCA_903846555.1 of uncultured Pseudomonadota bacterium. Classification (GTDB taxonomy): domain Bacteria; phylum Pseudomonadota; class Gammaproteobacteria; order Burkholderiales; family Methylophilaceae; genus Methylotenera. Next base: position 3,356 of record CAINBI010000115.1, on the reverse strand, counting down.
AGTTTTTAGTCACTGGCCCATGCCCCGGAACAACCTGCTTGGCTGGGCTGCTTTTGAGATTTTCTATTTCAGCAATCAAGCCTTTAATATCGCCTTCTAACACTGGCGTACGCTCAATAAACAATAAATCTCCAGCAAATAGTGTGCTTGCCTTGCTTTCCATCACAGTGACATCGGTATTGGTATGCGCAACGGGGTGCGCTTTTACTGTAAGTATTCTATCGCCTATGTCTAACTCCAGCGTGGTTTTAACCGCAATGGTCGGCTTTACCAGCTCACTGCCTTTGGCATCGTCACCTAAAAGTTTCGCATTCAATTTAGCGTATTGCTCACGGCGCAATTCCATTGCAACGGCTAATTTATCATGCCCGATAAATTGAGGGCTGATTTCGTCCGGCTTAGTGGCCAAAAAAGCCGCATTGCCATAAATATGGTCGGGATGCACATGCGTGTTAATGACATACAGCACTGGCAACGACGTGACCTGACGAATGGCCTCATGCAACTGCTTGCCAACCCTGAGACTGCCACCCGTATCAATCACTGCCACGCCTTTACTGCCAACAATAAAACTAGCGTTACAAATGTCACCATGATAACCCTCGTCAATATCAAGATGCACGCCGTGATGCACATAAATACCATCACCTATATTTTCTACGGCAAAATTGTTGTGCGCGCTCTGCGCATGCGCACAGCCCATCAGGGCGGCGAGACTAAGGCTTATCATTAAAATTCGCATGATGTGTTCCTAGAGTTAAATTTATTGGTTAAAATGATGCGGCTTTATGCAATTATTTGCTATGACATTTGTCACATAAATAAGAAATCGATACTACAGGACAATTCCTATGACTCAAACTTCTTCACGCTACACTAAAACCGCCGTGGTATTACATTGGCTAATTGCCATTTTTGTTATTGCGATGTTTATTCTAGGTTGGTTCATGGCTGATCTACCGAAAGATGCGCCTAAGCAAACTGGGTTTGATTTATTAAATTTGGGTATTTACACTTGGCCAACGAGCGAAGAAATTTCACCTAGAGCGTTCTATTTTAATCTACATAAATCATTAGGCATTAGTATTTTTGCGCTGATCTTAATCCGCATTTTATGGCGCGTTACCCACAAACCACCTGCCTTATTAACCACCTACAAAGCGGCGGAGCGTAAACTTGCAACGGCGGCGCATCATCTACTCTATTTGCTCATGGTCGCGGTGCCTTTATCTGGCTTAATCATGGCAATTTACGGCAAATACGGTGTTAAATGGTTCGGCTTAGATTTTATTGCTGGGTTGGACAACAAAGCAGTGCGCGAGATATTTGAACCCACACATGAATTGGTTGGTATTGTTTTCTTAGTGGTCATCACGATTCATGTGCTTGGTGCGCTAAAACATAAGTTCATTGATAAAGATGACACATTAAAGCGCATGTCATTGCACTAAAACTTTGCGGTCATTGTACTAAAAATAACTGTGCCAAAAATAATCTGCCAACATTCTCATATTGGCTTATGATGAAGCCTCTTTTTTGACAGCGCAATTTAGGCCTGTCAAAAAATAGCGTCACCGCATCAGCCTAGGTGACAGACTATTTCAATGCTGATAAATTTAGGAGAAATACCATGGCTAAAGGTCAAATTCGCGGTAATAAAGAAACCAAAAAACCTAAGAAAAGCAAAGATGTCGTCGTGCCATCAGGCTCTATCATTCCAATGAAATCTAGCACACCACCAAAAAAATAAGCACTCAAGGCCAATCAATGACCGTTTCAATGTCCATTAAATTCAATCAATTACTTGTTGCGACTGGCTGTGTTGCCCTATTGTCGTCATGTAGCTCGGTTGGTATTTCCAATCCATTTGGCTCAGGTACAAAAGAGCTATCGTACGCTCCACAAAACGCCACCGCGTATCTATGTGATAGCAACAAGAAATTTTATGTGCGTATGTTAAACAATGGTAACGATGCTTGGCTTATTTACCCTGACCACGAAGTCAACTTAGCCAAAGCCGCAGATAGCAGCAATCGCTTTGTTAGCGGCGTAATTACGCTGACCATTAACAATGCCGAAACAACGCTAAACGATGGCGAAAAAATTGCTTATACTGGCTGTAAGCCACAAGTGAAGAAATAGCCTTGGTGCATCACACTTTCCTCGACGGGGAAGTGCAAAGGCTACAATTTTATAAGCCCAATCTACTTTTATCGCACTTGCCAATCACCTGAAATTGGCGTAATTTAACTATTCATTTTGTATTAACTATGGAGCTGACCATGGATAATAAATACGGCTTAGGCAGTGCAAAAGTGGCTACTGGACATCATGAAACACATCATCATGCGCCTGCAACCCATGCTACGCATTGCAAATTTTGTAGCGGCGCACACTTGGTATTAAGCCCGACCATGCACGATCACCGCTGCGCTGATTGTGGTGAATGGCAGACCGATATTCCCCAAGGATATTCTACTGGGCGAAGTAGCGATTATTAGCCATCAGTGCACATTATTGCTTCGGCTCGGTAAAGTTCCAACTTCCGTTCTGCCTGAGCCTGTTGAAGGCGTGAAATCAATCATCACATGATGAATTTACTTAAAACATGGCAGGCATTTTCATCGGCTCCGCATCGTATGTTCTTTTTTGGCGGCGGCATTCAGTCGGTATTAACTATCGCATGGTGGGTTGTCGACTTAGCCGGCCGCTACGGTGGCTTATACCCGGCAATCATATGGGCGATACCCTCCATAGACGCACATGCTTTTTTGATGATTTATGGCCTATTTCCATTTTTCATCTTCGGCTTTTTAATGACCACCTTTCCGCGCTGGATGAACGGCGAAGAAGTTGAACGCCGCGCCTACGTACCGGCGTTTGTATTGCTCGCATCTGGGGCATTATTATTTTACGTGGGCTTAGTTTTTAGCGCAGTCGTTTTGAAAATTGCACTCATACTATTTTTAGCTGGCTGGGGCATGGGCTTATACGCCTTATTGCGCGTGTACTTACGCGCCAAACATCCTGATAAACGCCATGCCGCTATCACCTCCGTCGTGCTAGGATTTGGCTGGATATTACTTGCCGGCTTTGTGAGTAATGAAGCGCATCTGGTCGCCATCGCCAAGGTCGGTGGCATTTGGCTGATTCTGCTGCCAGTATTCTTTGCCGTTAGCCATCGTATGATTCCTTTTTTCTCCGCCAACGCCATTGCTAACTAGTTCTCATCCATAAACACCATAAATTATCACTGGCGATCAATTAGCATGCTCTTATGATGCGAGTTTGCTTGCCCATTCTGGTTAAAATCAGCTCAACTTGGCTGCATTTAAGCAAGCAAGCGGCTTCTCAAT
>CAINBI010000114.1 GCA_903846555.1 uncultured Pseudomonadota bacterium | reverse complement strand
TGCTAATACGCCAGAAGGAATTGTTTCGCGTAAACCTTTTTCTACCGCTGGAATAAATTCGCGTGGCACTGTTCCGCCTTTAATTGCATCAATAAACTCAAAGCCTTTGCCTGGTTCGTTTGGTTCCATAATTAGCCACACATGACCATACTGACCTTTACCACCAGATTGCTTAACAAACTTACCTTCAACTTCAACTTTCTTTTTAATCGCTTCACGGTAAGCTACTTGTGGCGCACCAACGTTTGCTTCAACGTTAAATTCACGACGCATACGATCCACTAGAATTTCAAGGTGAAGCTCACCCATACCTGAAATAATGGTTTGGTTAGTTTCTTCATCAGTTTTAACCTGGAAAGAAGGATCTTCTTGTGCTAAACGATTTAGAGCAACCCCCATTTTCTCTTGGTCAACTTTAGTTTTTGGCTCAACTGCAACGTGAATCACTGGCTCAGGGAATATCATACGCTCAAGAATGATTTCATCATTCACGCTACATAATGTATCGCCGGTCGTTGCCTCTTTAAGACCAATCGCAGCCGCAATATCACCAGCACGAACTTCCGTTAAAGGCTCACGAGTATTTGCGTGCATTTGCACAATACGGCCAATACGCTCTTTTTTACCCTTAATCGGGTTGTATACCGTATCACCGGCGTTAATGACACCTGAATAAACGCGGAAGAAAATCAATTGACCAACAAACGGGTCTGTCATGATTTTAAACGCTAATGCTGAGAATTTTTCATCATCAGCAGCTCTAAGACGAATTTCATTACCGTCGCCATCTTCAGCTTTTGTTGGTGGAATGTCGGTTGGAGCTGGCATCAACTCAACAACTTTATCCAACATGGCTTGGACGCCCTTGTTTTTAAAGGCTGAACCACACACCATAGGTACAATTTCAAAAGCAATAGTACGCTGACGTAAACCAGCTAAAATTTCTTCTTCAGTTAAACTACCTTCTTCTAGGTACTTGTTCATCAATTCTTCATTAGCTTCAGCGGCAGCTTCAACCATGTTTTCACGCCATTTATCACACTCAGCTCTTAAGTCAGCCGGGATTTCACGGTAGTCAAATTTCATACCTTGAGATTCATCATCCCAATAAATCGCTTTCATCTTAATTAAATCGACAACACCTTCAAATTTATCTTCAGCGCCAATTGGCACTTGCAAAGGAATTGGATTAGCTTTAAGACGTGTACGCATTTGCTCGTACACTTTAAAGAAGTTAGCACCCGCACGGTCCATTTTATTAACAAAGGCTAAACGCGGGACCTTGTATTTATTCGCTTGGCGCCATACAGTTTCAGACTGAGGTTGAACACCACCCACAGCACAATACACCATACATGCGCCATCTAGCACACGCATTGAACGCTCTACTTCAATCGTAAAGTCAACGTGACCCGGAGTATCAATAATGTTAATACGGTGTTGATCAAATTGACCAGCCATACCTTTCCAGAAGCAAGTAGTGGCAGCAGACGTAATGGTAATTCCGCGCTCTTGCTCTTGCTCCATCCAGTCCATCGTGGCGGCGCCATTATGAACTTCACCAATTTTATGGTTCACACCAGTGTAAAACAAAATACGTTCTGTAGTGGTTGTTTTACCTGCATCAATGTGTGCAGAAATACCAATATTACGGTAGCGTTCAATAGGGGTTATACGAGCCACGGCTATTACCTTTATTTATATATTATGCTTAATTTCTTAAGGAGCTATGCAAATGGCCTAAGCATCAACTTAGGCCAATTTTACAAACATTCAGAGACTAGAACCTGAAATGCGAGAATGCTTTATTAGCTTCTGCCATACGGTGAACTTCTTCACGCTTCTTCATTGCTGAACCACGACCTTCTGAAGCTTCAGCCAACTCAGCAGCTAAACGCAAGCCCATAGACTTTTCACCACGTTTACGTGCTGCATCACGCAACCAACGCATCGCTAAAGCACTACGACGCGATGGGCGAACTTCAACTGGCACCTGGTAGTTAGCACCACCAACACGGCGGCTTTTAACTTCAACCAATGGACGTAAGTTCGTTAATGCAAGCGTAAATAATTCCAACGCATCTTTACCAGTTTTAGCCGCTAATTGATCAAACGCACCGTATAAAATACGCTCAGCAACTGATTTTTTACCACCCGTCATTAAAACGTTTACAAATTTAGACACCTCTTGACTACCAAATTTTGGATCTGGAAGAATGTGGCGTTTGGGTACTTCTCTACGTCTTGGCATAATTTTCTCTATTCTCTACTTATGTTTTGCTAGCGATTTCTCGAGCAAGGCTTTTAATTTAAGCCGCTATTTTTTTGTCACTAATTACTGGTTAATTCAACCTATTATTTAGCTTTAGCTTCTTTTGGTTTCTTAGCGCCGTATTTAGAACGTGATTGTTTACGATCTTTAACGCCTGCAGTATCTAAACTACCGCGAACCATATGGTAACGCACACCTGGCAAATCTTTTACACGACCACCACGCAGTAGCACAACACTATGCTCTTGCAGGTTATGGCCTTCACCACCGATATAGCTAATTACTTCATAACCATTGGTTAGACGTACTTTTGCAACTTTACGTAAAGCCGAATTAGGCTTTTTAGGTGTAGTTGTATAAACACGAGTACAAACACCACGTTTTTGTGGACAAGATTCAAGTGCAGGCACTTTACTTTTTGTGACCACTTTAGCGCGTGGCTTGCGTATTAACTGATTGATGGTTGGCATTGCCTATAACCTCTAAATTATGTTCTCTAAATAATTCTTTATTATTAAGTTTGCAAAGAAAATGCTCTTTACAAAACAACTAGGATAGCCAAGTCGCTGAAGACTATAAGGCTACCCTGAAAAACCCAACATTATATTTAGCCTTGGTTTTCTTGTCAAGGCTTATCTCGTTAGATTTAATCTGCTGCTTCACTACTTACTTCTACATCTGCAACTTCCGCCTCTAAAAACACTTCATCAGCAGCCAGTTCTTTTTGCGGAGCACTACCAGCAGCCGCAGCACGCTTACGCGCATCATGGAAAGCCAAGCCAGTACCAGCAGGAATTAATCGGCCAACAATAACGTTTTCTTTCAGGCCACGCAACTCATCGCGTTTACCTAAAATAGCTGCTTCTGTTAATACGCGTGTTGTTTCTTGGAACGAAGCCGCAGAAATAAATGAATCGGTTGATAATGATGCTTTAGTAATACCTAGCAATACATACTCAAATTCAGCAGGACGCTTGTCTTGTGGAATGATTCTTTCATTTTGCGCTAACAAATCAGCACGTTCTACTTGCTCACCCATAATAAAGTTTGTATCACCCGCATCTGTGACACGTACACGACGCAACATTTGACGCACAATCACTTCAATATGTTTATCGTTAATCTTAACGCCTTGTAAACGATATACGTCTTGCACCTCATCAATAATATAACGCGCTAATGCTTCACGACCTTGTAGACGAAGAATGTCTTGCGGATCAGCTGGACCGTCCACAATGCTTTCACCCTTAGTGACCACTTGGCCATCATGTGCAGTTACGTGTTTATCTTTAGGAATCAAGTATTCGTTGCCGATACCGTCTAAATCCGTAATCACTAAACGTTGCTTACCTTTTGTATCCTTACCAAATGATACGGTACCAGTGACTTCAGCCAGCATACCTGCATCTTTTGGTGAACGTGCTTCAAACAACTCAGCTACGCGTGGAAGACCACCAGTAATATCACGTGTTTTAGATGACTCTTGTGGAATACGCGCAAGTACTTCACCCACGCCTACTTCTTGACCATCTTTAACCGTAATAATACAACCTAGCTGGAAGGTAATATTGACTGATTGCTCGCCACCCGTAATCTTAACTTCTACGCCGTTAGCATCTAACAATTTGACTTGTGGGCGCAAACCTTTAGTTTGGCCAGCGCGTTGTTTTGGATCGATTACCACTAGTGATGACAAACCTGTTACATCATCAATTTGCTTGGCAACAGTGATGCCTTCTTCAACGTTTTCAAATTTAATGTGACCCGCGTACTCAGTGATAATTGGACGTGTATGCGGATCCCATGTAGCAATCGCTTGACCAGCTTTTACTGTTTTACCATCTGTAATCTGCAAAGTTGAACCGTAAGGAACTTTATGACGCTCACGCTCACGGCCATTTTCATCCGCAATAATGACTTCACCGTTACGAGAAATGACTACTTGTTCATTACGTGCATTTGTTACATAACGCATAGTAGATGTAAAGTTCAACACGCCGTTAGACTTACTCTCTACCTGAGAAACTGAAGCTGCACGAGATGCCGCACCACCGATGTGGAAGGTACGCATCGTTAGCTGTGTACCAGGCTCACCAATAGATTGTGCTGCAATAACACCAACCGCTTCACCCATGCTAATCAACTTGCCACGACCTAAGTCACGACCGTAACACTTAGCACAAATACCGTAGCGCGTATCGCAAGTAAGCGCAGTACGCACTTTAACTTCATCGATTCCTAACGCATCAATATGCTCTACTTCATCTTCACCTAGCAATGTACCTGCTGGGTAAATCACTTGTTGCGTTTCTGTGTTAATCACGTCTAGCGCTGCTGTACGACCTAAAATACGATCATGCAATGGCTCGATCACTTCACCGCCTTTAACAAGCGCCTTAGTTACTAAACCATCGTTCGTGCCACAGTCATGTTCAGTCACCACTAAGTCTTGCGTTACATCCACTAAACGACGTGTTAAGTAACCAGAGTTCGCTGTTTTTAACGCAGTATCCGCTAGACCTTTACGCGCACCGTGGGTTGAAATAAAGTATTGCAACACGTTAAGACCATCACGGAAGTTCGCTTTAATTGGCGTTTCAATGATAGAACCATCGGGTTTAGCCATCAAACCACGCATACCCGCTAACTGACGAATCTGTGCCGCAGAACCACGCGCACCAGAGTCGGCCATCATGTAAATTGCATTGAATGATTCTTGACGCAACGGTTTACCCGCTTTGTCCTTAGTCTGAACGCCATTAGCATCAAGTACAGGCTCTTCGCGTAACTGCGCCATCATCGCATCAGCAATTTTCTCACTTGCACGACCCCAGATATCCACTACTTTATTGTAGCGCTCACCTTGGGTCACTAAACCAGAAACGTATTGACCTTCAATTTCTCTTACTTCAACTTCCGCTTCAGCGATTAAACGCTCTTTTTCTGGCGGCACTAACATATCGTTAATACTGATAGAAATACCAGCTTTAGTCGCGTACGTATAACCTGTGTCTTTTAATTTATCGGCAAATATAACTGTTTCACGAATACCGACTTCACGGAAAGATACGTTGATAAGCTTAGAAATTTCTTTCTTTTTCATAGATTTATCAATATGACTGAATGACAAGCCCGCTGGCAGAATTTCTGACAACAAGGCACGACCAACAGTTGTTTCATAACGTGTTGTTTTTTCAGTTTTAACGCCATCTAAATCTAGATCATATTCTTTAATACGCACGGTAATCTTCGCGTGAATACTAATTAAACCTTGATCAAATACACGTTGCACTTCTTTAACATCAGCAAAGCGCATGCCTTCGCCACGAGCGAGTTGTTTTTCGCGAGTCATATAATACAGACCCAACACGATATCTTGTGAAGGCACAATAATCGGCTCACCGTTGGCAGGTGAAAGCACGTTATTAGAAGCCAACATTAAAGTACGTGCTTCCATTTGCGCTTCTAAGCTCAATGGAACGTGAACCGCCATTTGGTCACCATCGAAGTCGGCGTTAAATGCCGTACAGACGAGTGGATGCAATTGAATCGCTTTACCTTCAATTAAGATAGGTTCAAAAGCTTGAATACCTAATCTGTGCAATGTAGGCGCACGGTTTAATAGAACCGGATGTTCACGAATCACGTCTTCCAAGTTATCCCAAACTTCTGGTCCTTCTTCTTCAACTTTCTTCTTAGCGGCTTTAATGGTTGTCGCTAAACCTAATACTTCCAATTTATGGAAAATGAATGGCTTGAACAATTCCAAAGCCATTTTTTTAGGTAAACCACATTGGTGCAATTTAAGTTGCGGACCAACCACAATCACTGATCGACCTGAGTAATCGACGCGTTTACCCAATAAGTTCTGACGGAAACGGCCGCCTTTACCTTTAATCATGTCAGCTAATGATTTCAATGGACGCTTGTTAGCACCAGTCATCACTTTACCGCGACGGCCGTTATCTAACAGTGAATCCACCGCTTCTTGCAACATACGTTTTTCGTTACGTACGATAATTTCTGGTGCTTTTAACTCTAGCAAACGTTTTAGGCGGTTGTTACGGTTAATCACGCGACGATATAAATCGTTCAAATCTGAAGTAGCAAAGCGACCGCCATCCAATGGTACTAATGGACGTAACTCTGGTGGCAATACTGGTAAGATTTCAAGAATCATCCACTCTGGTTTAATGCCAGATTTTTGGAAAGCTTCTAATACTTTTAGACGCTTAGCGATTTTCTTGATTTTAGCTTCTGAACCAGTGGCACCTAAATCTTGACGCAATTGAACGATTTCACGCTCAATATCCATCGTGCGTAATAATTCACGCACCGCTTCTGCACCCATAACCGCATTGAATTCATCTCCGTATTCTTCTACTTTAGCTAAGTAGTCGTCTTCAGTGAGTAGTTGACCTCGCGCAAGTGGTGTCATGCCAGGATCAACCACAATGAATGCTTCAAAGTACAAAACACGTTCAATATCACGTAAGGCAATATCTAATACCATACCTAAGCGGCTTGGTAATGATTTCAAGAACCAAATATGTGCGACTGGTGAAGCCAGATCAATATGACCCATACGCTCACGACGTACTTTAGATAATGTCACTTCAACGCCACATTTTTCACAAATAACACCGCGATGTTTTAAGCGCTTGTATTTGCCGCATAAACATTCGTAATCTTTTATCGGGCCAAAAATTTTGGCACAAAACAAACCGTCACGTTCAGGTTTAAAAGTACGATAGTTGATGGTTTCCGGCTTTTTAACTTCGCCATATGACCATGAACGAATTTTTTCAGGTGAAGCGAGTGCAATTTTAATTGCGTCGAACTCTTCTTCTTGCGTTACCTGTTTAAATAAATCTAATAGAGCTTTCATGTGAATTCTCCTCCTTAGTTTCTGTCTAGGTCGATGTCAATGGCAAGTGAGCGAATTTCTTTCACTAACACATTAAATGATTCCGGCATACCAGCATCAATTTTGTGTTCGCCTTTGACGATATTTTCATATACTTTAGTACGGCCATTAACGTCATCAGACTTAACCGTAAGCATTTCTTGCAATGTATATGAAGCGCCATAAGCCTCAAGTGCCCAAACCTCCATCTCACCAAAACGCTGACCACCGAATTGTGCTTTACCGCCCAATGGTTGTTGCGTCACCAATGAATATGGACCTGTTGAACGCGCATGCATTTTGTCATCAACCAAGTGATGCAATTTCAATACGTGCATATAACCAACAGTCACCGGACGCTCAAAGGCATCGCCAGTACGTCCATCAAACAATTTAACCTGTGTTTTACCAGCAGAGAATTGTAATTGTTTAGTACGTGCATCTTGATCAGGGAACGCTAGATCCAACATTGCTTTAATATCAGTTTCTGCAGCACCATCGAATACTGGTGTTGCAAAAGGTACGCCATCTTGCAAGTTTTTAGCCAATTCAAGCACTTCAATATCTGAGAAAGAATTGATATCTTCTTTCTTGCCGGTACTGTCGTTGTAGATTTGATCTAAGAACTGACGAATCTCAGCCACTTTAGCTTCAGCACGTAACATTTCACCAATGCGATGACCTAGACCTTTAGCAGCCCAGCCCAAGTGAGTCTCTAAAATCTGACCAATGTTCATCCGTGATGGAACGCCTAGCGGGTTTAACACAATATCTAACGGCGTACCATCAGCCATGTGCGGCATATCTTCAATAGGACAGATTTTTGAAATCACCCCCTTGTTACCATGACGACCAGCCATCTTGTCACCAGGTTGAATTCGACGTTTAACAGCTAGATAAACTTTAACCATTTTTTGTACGCCCGCAGGCAATTCATCGCCTTGCGTCAACTTACGTTTTTTCTCTTCAAAACGGCTGTCAAACTCAATACGCGCTTGGCCTAAACTGTCTTTCAATTGCTCTAACTGACGCGCTGTTTCTTCGTCTGTTAAGCGAATATCAAACCAGTCATAGCGACCAACAGCATCTAAATACTCAGCAGTTAATGTGTCGCCTTTTTTCAGTTTATTAGGGCCGCCAGTCGCGGCTTTATTCTCAATCAAGCGACGAATACGACCGAAAGCATCGTCTTCAACAATACGCATTTGATCAGCTAGATCTTGCTTGTAATGTGCAAGTTGATCATCAATAATTTGTTGCGCACGGGCATCACGATCAATACCTTCACGCGTGAACACTTGAACGTCAATCACAGTACCGCTCATACCTGAAGGGACGCGCAGTGAGGTATCTTTAACGTCAGAAGCTTTTTCACCAAAAATAGCACGTAGTAATTTTTCTTCTGGTGTCAGTTGTGTTTCACCTTTTGGCGTCACTTTGCCAACCAATACATCGCCCGCTTCAACTTCAGCACCGATGTAAATAATACCAATTTCATCTAAACGGCTTAACATACGCTCGCTTAGGTTAGAAATATCCTGCGTAATTTCTTCAGTACCAAGCTTAGTATCACGAGCCACCACTGAAAGCTCTTCAATATGAATTGAAGTATAGCGATCATCAGAAACCACGCGCTCTGAAATTAGGATTGAATCCTCATAGTTATAGCCATTCCAAGGCATAAAGCCTACTAGCATGTTTTGACCAAGCGCTAATTCGCCCATGTCTGTTGATGCACCATCGGCAATCACGTCACCACGCGCCAATTTATCGCCTACGCGAACCAATGGACGTTGGTTAATGTTTGTATTTTGGTTTGAACGGGTATATTTAGTCAGGTTGTAAATATCAACACCCACTTCACCAGCTTGCGCCTCATCATCGTTAACGCGGACTACGATACGACCTGAGTCTACGTAATCAACACGTCCGCCACGGCGAGCTTGTACAGTGGTACCAGAATCGACTGCAACAGTACGCTCAATTCCAGTACCAACTACGGCTTTTTCAGCACGTAGACACGGTACAGCTTGACGCTGCATGTTGGCACCCATCAATGCGCGGTTTGCATCATCGTGTTCCAAGAATGGGATTAAAGATGCCGCCACAGATACAATTTGTGCTGGCGCAACGTCCATGTACTGAACGCGCTCAGGCTGCGTCATAGTAAATTCGTTGTGATGACGTGATGAAATCAAATCATCAACGAACATATTTTTTGAATCTAGGTCAGTATTTGCCTGCGCAATCATGTACTGACTTTCTTCAATCGCAGATAGATAGTCTATGGTGTCAGATACTTTATTGCCTTCAACACGGCGATAAGGTGTTTCTAAAAAGCCATATTCATTGGTACGCGCATAAAGTGCTAGCGAGTTAATCAAACCAATGTTCGGACCTTCCGGAGTCTCAATCGGACACATGCGACCGTAATGGGTTGAGTGAACGTCACGCACCTCAAAACCTGCACGCTCACGCGTTAGACCGCCTGGACCTAATGCAGAAATACGGCGTTTATGCGTAATTTCTGACAATGGATTAGTTTGATCCATAAATTGTGATAATTGACTAGAGCCAAAGAATTCACGAATCGCACTAGATACTGGCTTAGCGTTAATCAAATCATGCGGCATCAAATTGTCAGATTCAGCTTGAGATAAACGCTCTTTAACAGCACGCTCCACACGAACTAAACCAGTGCGGAATTGATTTTCTGCCAACTCGCCGACTGAACGAATGCGACGATTACCCAAGTGATCGATGTCATCAATTTCACCACGGCCATTGCGTAACTCTAATAGCACACCAACAACGGCAAGAATATCGTCATTAGAAAGAATATAAGCACCTTCAGCACCGCGAGGACCAACGGTTTCATAGAATTTACGAATCCAGTTTGATTGACGCTCTTCCGCTTTTTCTGGGAATGCGCGACGGTTAAACTTCATGCGGCCAACGCGTGATAAGTCATAGCGATCTTCATTGAAGAATAAGCCATTAAATAACGCCTCAACTGAATCTTCAGTTGGTGGCTCGCCTGGACGCATCATGCGGTAAATCGCAACTCGAGCGCTGTACTGATCAGGGATTTCATCAATACGTAATGTTTGAGAAATATAATCGCCGTGATCTAAATCATTAGAATAAAGCGTACTTATTTGCGTAATATTTGCATCGATTAATTTTTCTAGTAATGATTCTGTAATTTCATCATTGGCATTGGCAACCACTTCACCAGTTTCTTTGTCAACGATGTTATTAGCAATCGCACGTCCAAGAATAAAGTCTTGCGGCACAACAATTTTACTAACGCCAGCTTTTTCCATATCGCGGATATGTTTTACTGTGATGCGTTTATCTTTAGCTACTAATACTTCACCATCTTTAGCAACGATATCGAACTTAGCCACTTCACCACGTAAACGCTCAGGTACGATAGTAAATTCAATACCAGCTTTGCTAATGTTGAACGTATCAAAATCAAAAAACGTATTGATGATCTGCTCAGGCGTATAACCAAGTGCTTTAAGCAAAATGGTGACTGGCATTTTACGGCGACGATCGATACGGAAATACAAGTAATCTTTAGGATCAAACTCAAAATCTAACCATGAACCACGGTAAGGGATAATACGAGCAGAGAAAAGCAATTTACCAGAACTGTGTGTTTTACCACGATCATGCTCAAAGAACACGCCAGGACTACGATGTAATTGAGAAACAATCACGCGCTCAGTACCATTGATCACAAATGAGCCGTTCTCAGTCATCATAGGTAATTCGCCCATGTAAACTTCCTGCTCTTTGATTTCCTTCACAGTTGGCTTAGAAGCCTCTTTGTCCATGATAGTTAGGCGAACTTTAACGCGTAATGGCTTAGCGTAAGTAAGGCCACGCTGCTGACATTCTTTCACATCAAAAGGCTCCGCACCTAGCTGATAACTTACGTAATCTAGGCGAGCGTTGCCAGAATGACTGACGATAGGGAAAACGGAACTAAAAGTGGATTGCAAACCATCTTCCGTGCGTTTATCTGCAGCGGTATCAGCTTGCAAAAATGCAGCATATGACTCTAGCTGCATTGCGAGCAAGTATGGAATCTCTTGGACACTTTCGCGCTTGGCGAAACTTTTACGAAGGCGTTTCTTTTCGGTGAAGGAATAGCTCATTGCATCTCCTGGTGTTTGAAGGCAGAAATAAAAATACTATTTATATCAAAATATTATCTAGCAATAAAATCTGTATATAAAATTTCAAGTACTTTGATTTCTAACTTCATCTATGAATTTGAAATTATTACAACTTGTAACATGTACCGCCTCAGAAACGGCGAAGGCTGACGGTTTCCCGTCAGCCCAAGTCAACCATTTAAAAATGGTTTATTTGATTTCGCCAGTTGCACCAGCTTCGATCAATTTTTTCAACGCTGCATCAGCGTCAGCTTTTGAAACGCCTTCTTTAATTGCTTTAGGTGCGCCGTCAACTAAATCTTTAGCTTCTTTCAAACCTAAAGCTGTTAATTCACGCACTGCTTTAATCACGCTAACTTTTTGTTCGCCAGCTGATAAAAGAATAACGCTGAACTCTGTTTGCTCTTCAGCAGCAGCAGGACCTGCACCAGCTGAAGCTGCAACTGCAACTGCAGCAGCTGAAACGCCAAATTTTTCTTCGATTTCTTTAATAAATGCTGTTAAATCTAATACTGACATGCTACCTACTGCATCTAAAATATCTGCATTTGAAATTGCCATTTGAATATTCCTTAAAATTTAATAATATAGCTGATTGATTAAGCTGCTTTAGCGTCACGAACTGCCGCAAGCGCACGCGCAAACTTGGTAGGCACTTCATTAAGCGTACGCGCAAATTTGGCAAGCAATTCTTCACGACTAAGCATAGAGGCTAGAGCTTGAACGCCAGTAACATCCAATACTTGGTTAGGAACTGCACCTGCTTTAATTCTAAATTTGTCGTTTGTTTTTGCAAAATTACTAAGTACTTTTGCAGCAGACACTGGATCTTTACTAATACCAAAAATCAAGGGACCAACCATGTCATCTGCAAGACCTGCAAAGGCTGTACCTTCTACGGCACGGCGTACTAAAGAATTCTTTAGCACGCGCAAGTAAACGCCAGCATCGCGAGCATTTGCACGTAAGATAGTCATATTAGCCACACCCGTCCCGCGGTATTCAGCAAGTACGATTACTTGTGCGCTTGCAACTTGTTCGCTAACATCAGCTACAACTGCTTTTTTCTCTGTAAGATTTAGACTCAAAGTCTTTACTCCTTCCGTTAAAATCTCTGTTTTATTACTAAAACAGAATCCGCTCCTACCTTCAGTTAAGAAAATAAAAACCATTTTACGGCGACCACATATCAAGAGAAAAACTCCTGTATTAGAGATGCGCCATCTGCGTAGGGTTCAGAACACCTAAATTAGAGGTTAAGGTCAAACGCCCCTCTTCACCCAACTTAAATTTACTTACATTAAATCCTCACGGACACCTACGGTCTTTGACAACCTCGGTTGCATTAAAAGGCTATGAAACACCTAACAATACGTACGAGCCCAAAGCCCTTTGTTAAGAGAATCCAGTTAAACTAGATTCTCTTATCATTCATTTATGCATTTAATGTTGACTGATCAACGCGTACACCAGCACCCATAGTGCTAGAAATGGCTAACTTTTTAAGATAAACACCCTTTGTAGATGCTGGTTTTGCTTTAGCTAAAGCTTCAACCAAAGCAACTAAGTTACCTTGCAACTGCTCAATCGTGAAAGAAGCGCGACCGATAGTGCAATGGATGATGCCGCCCTTATCTGTACGGTATTGAACTTGACCAGCTTTTGCATTTTTAACAGCTGTTGCTGCGTCTGGCGTTACAGTTCCAACTTTTGGGTTTGGCATTAAACCACGAGGGCCTAAAATTTGACCCAAAGCACCAACAATACGCATTGCATCTGGCGTAGCAATCACAATATCAAAATCCATGATGCCAGCTTTAACTTGTTCAGCTAAGTCCTCAAAACCTACGATGTCTGCACCAGCAGCCTTAGCCGCCTCAGCCTGAGCGCCTTGAGCAAAAACCGCAACGCGCGTTGTTTTACCTGTACCGTTAGGCAGCACTAAAGCGCCACGTACTAACTGATCAGATTTACGCGCATCAATACCAAGGTTAATAACCGCATCGATAGACTCATTAAATTTTGCAGTAGCATTCTCTTTAACTAAAATTAAGCCTTCAGCCACTGGATACATTTTATTACGGTCAATCTTCGCGCGAAGCGCGGTAATACGTTTAGAAGCTGACATGTTATAGACCCTCCACTTCAATACCCATACTACGGGCGCTTCCAGCAATCGTTCTAACTGCTGCGTCCATATCGGCCGCTGTTAAATCGGCATTTTTTGTAGTAGCAATTTCTTCAGCTTGTTTACGCGTAATTTTGCCTACTTTGTCAGTATGCGGACGCGGTGAACCCTTAGTAATACCAGCTGCTTTTTTGATTAAAATAGTCGCTGGAGGAGACTTCATCACAAAAGTGAAGCTCTTATCAGCAAATGCTGTAATTACAACCGGAATTGGCAAACCTGGCTCAACACCTTGAGTTGCAGCATTGAATGCTTTACAAAATTCCATAATGTTAAGGCCGCGCTGACCTAACGCTGGACCAATTGGAGGACTTGGGTTGGCTTTGCCTGCAGGAACCTGCAGCTTAATATAGCCAATAACTTTCTTTGCCATTTCTACTACTCCTAATATGGGTGATAGCGCTCAACAAAGTTATTTCTAACTTTATATTTGAATAAAATTCAAATAAGCTCCCCGTTGAAAAATACTACTTAGACTTCTTTTTCTATTTGACTAAACTCAAGCTCAACTGGTGTTGAACGGCCAAAAATAACCACTGACACACGAAGCTTACTTTTTTCATAGTTGATATCTTCAACATTACCAGAAAAGTCTTTGAATGGTCCGTCAGTAATTCGTACTGATTCGCCTTTTTCGAAGGTGAGCTTTTGTGTAGGATTGCTCTTACTCTCATCAATGCGCTGCAAGATAATGTCGACTTCTTTATCTTTAATTGGCGTTGGTTTTTGGGCACTACCACCGATAAATGATGTGACCCGTGGCGTGCTTTTGATTAAATGCCAACTTTCATCCGTCATAGCCATTTGCACTAATACATAACCCGGATATAGCTTGCGCTCGGAAATCTTCTTTACGCCAGCCTTCATCTCGATTACTTCTTCGATCGGCACTAAAATTTGACCAAATTGATCTTGTAGGCCAGAGCGAATAATGCGCTCTTCAATGCCTCTTTGTACTGATTTTTCAAAGCCAGAAAAGGCTTGTACCGCGTACCATCGCATACTCATTACGCGCTCCGTCCCATTAACCACTGCACCAAGTAAGCAAATCCAATATCCACAACCGCCAAGAATGCCGCCATAATAATCACCAACACAAACACCACCAGCGTAGTTTGTATTGTCTCCTTACGCGTTGGCCATACCACTTTCCGAGCTTCTGCAACAGATTCACCAATAAAACCAAGCGACTGCTGACCAATTGGCGTGGTATAGAGCATTGCAATTGCAGCAACCAAACCAGCTAACACAACAAGTATACGTAATACTGTCGCCTTATCTGCCAACAGGTAGAATCCAGCTATACCTGCAACAAGTAGCAAAAATGCCACCAACAACTTAATTTTGTTGACCATAATTTACTTAATAAGTACTTACTTAATAGTGACTAAAATTTCACTAGACTTACATCACATTAAGTTAAGCGCATTTTTTAATGCGCTTAATCCAATTAAATAATAAATCTTTACTTCAAATTTGGCAGGCCAAGAGGGTGTCGAACCCCCAACCCTCGGTTTTGGAGACCGATACTCTACCAATTGAGCTATTGGCCTGTAGCTTACAACTTAAAAAGCTACGCTGGGTTGTAAGCGTAGCTTTTCATTTATTTACAGCCAATTAATTACTTAATTAGCCATAAAAACTTTAAAACAAATTACTCAATAATTTTAGCAACAACACCAGCACCAACAGTACGGCCACCTTCACGAATCGCGAAGCGTAAACCATCTTCCATCGCGATTGGGGCAATCAAAGTCACAACGATAGAAACGTTATCACCTGG
>CAINBI010000113.1 GCA_903846555.1 uncultured Pseudomonadota bacterium | reverse complement strand
TTTTACATTCTCAAATGTGTAAAGTTAAGCTAACTTGAAATTTACAATTGGCATTGCATGACAGAGAAATATATGTATGGAAAAAGAGGGGCGGTGGCCATCAGTGGCATGTTAATGCTGACAGGCAGTTTAGGGGATGTTTCAGCCGACCAGCCTTAATTGTTGTACGGCTCAATTATGATTGGGAGTGCTAAAAACTGATTGCCGCAAAGCGGCCATTCACTCAATAACTGAACTGCTATATTGCAACCAAACATCCATAATTGTCTAAATGACGGCTAATGACCGGAAGTTACGGTTGCTGAGTGTCTGCTTTTTAGCATTACAGTTTTCCTAACTAATAATAGTTGTTGAATGCTCCTACCTTTCATTCTTCGGACAATATGTAGTTAACGACTTGGCTGAGGCACTTAAATTGGTTAAAATTAGCCGCCCATTAATCACATATGCGAGCGCAAGGCTTAATAGTCTTTTACAAGGGAGATTGCCTCTCAAGAAGTAGCTTTTTCTGCAACTTTAGCTTTTGCTTCAGCTATTAACTCTACCGCGCCAGAGCGAAATTTAAATCCGTACTGATCCGCGATTTTGATTAATGGACTTCCCCCGATTTAGTAGACAGTTGATAATGTCTGAAATCACTAAAAGGAAGTTAAATGAGAGGCATCAGATATACCGACGAGTTTAAGGCAGAAGCGCTTAAACAAATGACAGAACGAGGTCACAGCGCAGTTGAAGTGGCCAAGCGATTAGGCATCACCGACAAAAGCCTATATCGCTGGAAAGCAGAATCTGAAAAACAATTAAAACAGCCTGATAGCGAAGATGTTGCCAGCCTAAAGCTTGAGATAGTCAAACTCAACAAAGCCTTAAAACGGGCCACTGAAGAGCGAGAAATCCTAAAAAAGGCCGCGGTGTACTTTGCAAATCACCCCGAGTAAAGTACAAATTCATCCAAGCACACAGCAAGCTATTTAGGGTTGTTACGATGTGTCAGGTGCTGAATGTGAATCGGAGTGGTTATTACGCATGGCGTAGCAATCCAGATTCTGCCCGTGCATTAGAAAACGACGTGCTATTAGGTGAAATCAAACAATTCTTTGCCGCCAGTGGCAACATCTACGGCAGTCCAAGAATCTACCGTGACTGCAAAGCTGCCGGCTTAGCCTGTAGTGAGAACCGAGTAGCTAAGTTGATGCATCAAGCCAAGGTGCATGCTGTGCGTGGCTATCGACGTACGCGCTACAAAGCAGGCAAGCCTGCGATTGCTGCACCCAATCGCTTGCGCCAAGTATTTGTGGCAACAACACCTGACGAGGTCTGGGTAACAGATATTACCCAAATCTACACCCATGAGGGTTGGCTATATTTAGCAGTGGTGATTGATTTGTACTCACGTGCAGTGGTGGGCTGGAGCATGCAGGGGCACATTCGTACAGAATTAGTGTTAGATGCGATGCTAATGGCTAAATGGCGCAGGCAGCCTAAACGGCCTGTGGTCATTCACTCGGATCAGGGCAGTCAATTTGGCAGTGATGATTTTAATCGATGGTGCAAGGAAAACAATTTCCTGACCAGTATGAGTCGTCGTGGCAATTGCTACGATAATGCAGCAATGGAGTCGTTCTTCAGTAGCCTAAAGAAAGAGAAAACCAGGGGTAAAATTTACAACACAAGAGAGGAGCTAAAAGCAGAGATATTTGATTACATCGAAGTGTTTTATAATCGTGTTCGCAGGCATAGTTATTTGAATTATTTAAGCCCAGTTCAATTTGAACAACAACAAATCGGACATTGAAAAATGTCTACGATATTGGGGGAAGTCCATAAAGCCTCAAATTGCAAATATGGAATATAAGCGCCATTAGGAAATAATTTGACGCTTGGAATGTTAGCAACCGCCTTTTCAACTTCAACATCTTGTCTAGCCCATAACATCTGGAATTGCTTGCCAAACGGTCCGTTATTGGGGGATATTATGCGTTTAGGTGATGGCTGATAATCGTTATTAACAATACGATTTCTTAGCGATTCATCTGTAACTTTTATTGCATAGCCAGCATTAAGTAGGTTAACGCCAATTTCCGCGATTTGATCATCGATTGGAGTAAATGTATCTATCAATTTTAGTTTCCAAAGAGACTTTTTCCATTCGCACCCGCACAGTCTTTTTAATGCAGCTGAAAGCGAGAAATCAAACTGATCACTGTCACTTTCCAGTGTTACTAGCGCAATGTCCTGACGACCAAGGGTGATAATGATATGACGCTCGCCTGACCTCGGCATCAGCAATTCGCTTAATGTGTCCTGTGTAGCTACTGCATCTAAAAACCTTTGCTTTTCACGCTCTAATACCAATTTATTAATTTGTACTTCATCTTCATCACTGACTAATATTGTTATATATTTTTTACTCGGCGGCTTCTGTTTTTGAGTAACGCTGCCTTGGTCAGATGAGCCAGCAATTACTAGTTCAAGTTTATCTGTATTCATTTACATCTCCAGTGGTATAGCCTGTATGGCCAATTAAAATCTATTTACATTCATGTGTATCTAATAAAAAAATAATTAATCTAAGTTAAACCAAACATCAAAACAGTTTCCGAACTATCATAAAATTCATTATCAACATCAAAATCCTAAAGTAAAAAAATAACTCCATTTGCATACTGTTATGACTTAAGTCAAAATCTATTTAAAATAAATATTTCAAATAAGCCTAGAATCCATTTCATATTTTCTTTGTTTTGGTGATTGACTTAAATACCGCGCTTAATAGCAAAGCTGCCTCCGCTCGTTCAGCTTTATCTGCGGCCAGCTTAGCTGCAAGCTGAATGGAATTTTGTTCAGCTAACTTTGCTGCGCGCAGTTGATTACTTTTCAATGTTGCATCCTCATGCGCAATTTTTGCGCATCGAGCTAATTCAACTTCAGCCTCATGCAACTGCCTGCAACGAATTGTTTCCTGCATTTCATCCTCTACGCGCTGCCTCTCAGCCTCTATAGCCAATTCTTGATCCATCATTTCACTATGCAACAACCAGACGATCATTAAAATAATTATCAACATTATTCCAATGCCAAAAACAATTGGAATACGCCATCTTCCCCACCACCAAGTGAGCGCTTCTGCACGATATCCAAAGTTACTCGCCAAAGAATTTAATGCGTGCGTAGGTAAATCCCAGAAAAAAGGTGAATTTGGGAGGGGTTGCGGTTTCGCACTGGGCAGATGAGAAAATATAGGATGTTTACTCACCACATCCACAAAGTAATTACATAATTGACTCTGTTGATCCACTAGGCAAGATTGCAAAGAACTTGCAATGTCTGCCATTTGATTTTCAACAGCAGTACAGCCTGGTAGGTTGGTATGCGCAAGACAAATTGCATTGGCATCAACCAGGCTGCTAAAAGGAATACCATTGCGCCAATCTAAATTGATGGTCACATCAATCGATGCCTCAAGTGCCTTTGTCTTAACCAGACGGTCATAATAGTCATTCAAAAAACTCGCAAAAAATAAGATTAGAGCAAATAAAATAATTTTTCCCATAACGTTCATCCTTCAATTAGCTTAAAATCGACCTTGTTAATCAGCCAATCAGGAACTTTTACTGTTCTTTCGATAGCCCAGTGACCCCGCTCATTCTTTTTCCAAAGTGATAAGGGCGCAGAAGGTTGCATGGCTGCGGTATATCTTCTAATAATTGCACCGCTGTCGGAAAATATGATGAAGCGACTATAACCAAGCTTATCGTTTCCACCGGATTGCAATGCTCGCAAAATACCAATAATGAACATATCTAAATCCTTCTCCCACTTGGCGCTGAGCTCCACCTCAACTCCATAACGAAGCCCTCCTGGCGTAATCCAAACTATATCGGGCCGCTTGATGCCTAACTTATCACCGTCTTTTTGAAACATCCGCTCAGTTTCATAATCGACAATTAATCCACTTTTCAAGGCCTGAATAGTTGCTTGTTGAGCAATTAGATAGTGCCTGATTTTTGACTGATCGACTTTGTACTGATCAATCTCAATGTACTTGAATAAAGTATCAGAGTGACGTTCTGCCTCCTGCAAGCCAAGCTCGCTTAACGTATAATAAGCAGCAGGCGCCCCTGATTTTGTTCTGGTAGATGTAAGCCAATTTTTTTTCGTCAACTTCTGCATATACCCTCCAGAAGTTCTATCGAGAAGCAGTTGCCCTAGTGCGGATGACGAATATCCCCACTTATATTCCCATTCAAGAATTTTTCTGAGAGACTCTTCTCCTATTTGACGTGGACTCTTACCTGTTGCAGCAATAATTGAACGGGCCGCAGCCAGTTGATTTTTAAGTTTATCGGCTTTCAATTCATCCATTTCTAGGTTCCTTTCATTGCTTTTGCGCTGGAAAGCGCTGGATCGAAGACCATTTTCTGGCTGCTTTTTTTTGTTTTTTTTAAGCACGAGGTAGCGTGCAGATGTCCATGGTGTTCAACAACGGTAATGTCATAACATTCAACCCAATCAACCATTTCTTTAAAATAATTTTTCTTTGCCCGTTCAAGCTCATTAATATTTTCAGCGACCATATCGTAAAAATCCCCCTCTCAAATTTAGTTCCCTGATGGCGAAGTAAATTCTCAACTATCTGTAATTTGCACTTTCCTCTGAATGAAATTGCCAATTGTTTTTTGATTGTCATTTCGTCACTCTCATTGATTAATTGCATGTAGCTTAACCTTAAATAACGAATAGATTATATTTATTTTACTTATAAATCAATAAGTTACGTAAATTTTCCATAGCAATACCAACCACTCAACTCCCAAAAAAATGAGAGAGGGGATGCATGCGAAAACATCCAACTGCTTCGAAGTACTTACGCAGAAAAGCCAGTTACGTACTATTTTGATTAAACGCAATCACATAAAAAAATTCTATTGATATCGATTTTGATTTTTCTTTTGATAGTCATTCGTCTTGAGCCAATCACAACAATAATCAGAATCATGAGACGAACTTCGAACAGTAAAAAACACTGATCTACGCGCATAAATAAGCACCATACGTCCTCCATTCTGGAGGTTGGCTGTCGCCAACTATGCAGTATTGATTGAGCTGGATGCCCAATCCGCATATTTTCCTCTTGTCTTTCGGACCAAATATCCTACATCGGACAGAAACTGTCCTTGGGGGTGCTTGCCGCAAAGCGCGGCTACCCTCTGCGAAGGCTACGTCGCGAACTGTCGGTTACATTTCTCAACTTGTGGCGCTGCCGTACCATCATGCTGGACGCATGACCAACTCAGAGGGTAGCCGCGCTTTGCTTAGCGCCGTGGTGTTTCACCCCCCAACCACTACCGTCCGCTTGGGCGGCCTTTCAGTCGCATTCGCTCCTTCATACGTGGTCGGCTCCCCCTGCATTTTGCTTACGCTTCATGTGA
The DNA here is from genome assembly GCA_903846555.1 of uncultured Pseudomonadota bacterium. GTDB lineage: Bacteria > Pseudomonadota > Gammaproteobacteria > Burkholderiales > Methylophilaceae > Methylotenera. Next base: position 3,957 of record CAINBI010000113.1, on the reverse strand, counting down.
TGCCGCTGGACGCGCCATCCCCAGCCAGCTGGCCCCCAATTAGCCTTGAATTTAGTGGTAATTTTTTAATAGTTAGGTAATTGCCTAATTAACACTAAAAATATTTTAATTTTGATACTATCTTTACTCAAACAAGTAAATCACACCCACCTTGAGACACGCATGGCAAAAGAAAAACCAGATAATAATAAAACGGCAAAAACCGAGCCATTAGAAAAACAACTTTGGAAAGCCGCCGATAAACTGCGTAAGAATATTGATGCAGCAGAGTACAAGCACATAGTCTTAGGTTTAATCTTTCTCAAATACATCTCCGATTCTTTTGAACAGCACTTCGCCAAACTTTCTGTAGGCGAAGGTGAATACGCAGGGGCTGACCCTGAAGACAAAGACGAATACGCGGCAGAAAATGTGTTCTTTGTGCCTCAAGATGCTCGATGGAGTTATTTGCAATCCAATGCACGTCAGCCAGAAATTGGAAAAATGGTTGATGCCGCCATGGATGCCATTGAAAAAGAGAACCCCTCACTTAAAGGCGTGCTGCCTAAAGTATTTGCGCGTGATAATTTAGACCCAGCCAGCCTCGGCCAATTAGTAGATTTAGTCGGCAACATTGCACTGGGCGATGCTAAATCACGAAGTGCTGATGTACTTGGTCATGTGTTTGAATACTTTCTAGGTGAATTTGCGCTAGCTGAAGGTAAGCAAGGCGGTCAGTTCTATACACCCCGCTCAGTTGTTGAATTACTGGTTGAAATGCTAGAACCATATAACGGTCGCGTGTTTGACCCATGCTGTGGCTCTGGTGGTATGTTTGTGCAATCTGAAAAGTTTGTGGCAGATCACCAAGGTCGTGTGAATGATATTTCCATCTACGGGCAAGAGAGCAACCAAACCACATGGCGCTTGGCTAAAATGAACCTAGCCATTCGCGGCATTGAAGCCAGCCAAGTGAAGTGGAACAACGAAGGCAGCTTTTTAAACGACGCACATAAAGATGTAAAAGCCGATTACATTATTGCCAACCCACCGTTTAACGTCAGCGATTGGTCAGGCGAGCTACTGCGCACCGATGGCCGCTGGCAATATGGCGTACCGCCCGCAGGCAATGCCAACTTTGCATGGCTGCAACACTTTATTTACCACCTTTCACCCCAAGGCCAAGCAGGCGTGGTTTTATCAAAAGGTGCGCTCACCAGCAAAACCAGTGGCGAAGGAGAAATCCGCAAAGCGCTGATTGAGCAAGGTAACGTGATTGATTGCATCGTCAATCTGCCAGCCAAGCTATTCCTCAATACGCAAATTCCTGCCGCCTTATGGTTTATGAGCCGCAACCGTACCAATGGTAAATTTAGAAACCGCAGCAACGAAATCCTCTTTATCGATGCCCGCAACCTAGGTCACCTCATCAACCGCCGCACAAAAGAGCTTTCGCATTCCGACATTAAACAAATCACTGATACCTACCATAACTGGCGCAATACCGATGGCACATACCAAGACATTGCAGGCTTTTGCGCATCTGTCAGCCTTGAACGTGTAAAAGAACTAGATTACGTGCTCACCCCAGGCCGTTATGTAGGCCTACCCGATGATGAAGATGACTTTAACTTTGCTGAGCGTCTTAATGGACTAAAAGCAGAATTTGAAGCGCAGTTGGTGGAGGAAGAAAAACTCAACAAAGCCATTGCAGAGAACTTGGCGAGGGTAAAATTGTGAGTGAGTGGCAAGAACTAACGCTCAGTCAAATTACTGAGCCAGTTAAAAACACTTACTTGCCCAAAAGTGATGAACAACTGGCTTATATTGGACTTGAGCATATTGAACAGCAGACTCTTAGGCTTACTAGAGTTGGCACATCATCAGATGTCACAAGTAATAAATTCAAGTTTGAAGCTAATGATGTGCTTTTTGGAAAATTAAGGCCATATTTCAGAAAAGTCTACAAACCAAAATTCTCAGGAATTTGCTCTACTGATATTTGGGTCTTCAGAGCAAAAAAAGGATTCGCACAAAATTATTTATTCTATTTTTTAGCCAGCTGGGATTTTGTAGATACAGCAAACAGTGGTGAAGGTGGCACTCGTATGCCACGCGCCGACTGGAATTTCCTTAAAACAACAAGCTGGCTTGTACCCCGCGAAGAAGAACAAAAAGCCATCGCCTCAGTCCTCAGCAGTTTAGATGACAAAATCGACCTGCTCCACCGCCAAAACACCACCCTAGAACGCATGGCAGAAACGCTGTTCAGACAGTGGTTTGTGGAAGAAGCGCAGGAAGATTGGGAGGAAGTGAAAATCACGAAATTATTTGATGTTAGAGATGGCACTCACGACTCACCTAAACAAAAAACTATAGGTAAGCCATTGATCACTTCTAAGCACATCATTGGCAATCGGTTAGATTTTGAAAGTGCTTATTTCATATCAGATGAAGATTTTGACAAAATCAACCAACGAAGCAAAGTTGATAAAAACGATATTTTAATTTCAATGATTGGCACGATTGGTTTAATTTATTTAGAACAGTCTGATACAGTAAATTACGCAATCAAAAATGTTGGTTTATTTAAAACATCTCAAAATACCAACTGGATGGCTTACACCTACTTTTGGCTAAGATCGAATCTTGGTAAGCAGTTTCTTGATGAGCATATTAGCGGTAGTACGCAAGAATATGTATCGCTAGGTAGTTTTAGAAGTATCTTATTTAAAAAACCACCTATTGAAAAACTCGAAGAATTTAACAAAATTGCAAACGGCTATTTGCATAAAATAAAAAACAATATTGCACAAATCAAAACCCTAGAAAAACTCCGCGATAACTTGCTCCCCAAGCTGATGAGCGGCGAAATAAGACTGGATTAGCTCTATGTTAAAACGAATAACAAAAATTCAAAGTGTTGGCCGATTTGGCAATGCAAATTGCGGTAATAGTCAGTTTGATAAGATCACGTTGATCCATGGAAGAAATACTTATGGCAAATCTACGCTAGGAGATATTTTTTCATCTCTGGAAAAAGGCAATATTGATTCAATAACTAAGCGAAAAACAATTCCACGAAGCACTACTGCCCAAGCTGTATCACTGTCTTTTTTAGGGATATCCTCAAATAGTGAGGTGTCCGTAGAACTTAAACAAAGTGGCTGGCAAAACACTTTACCTGACGGTATGAAATTGTACGTTTTTGATGATGGTTTTTACCATGAGAGCGTATTTTCTTCACGTAAATTTAATAGAGAAACTAAAGAAAAACTTAGCGCATTCATACTAGGCCAGCAAGGTGTTGCGATGGCCGTTTCTATTGCGGAGAAAAATAAACTTAAAAGTGATGCCGTAAGACGGACTAATGTCATTAAAAAAGATGTATTTCAGAGTATTGGTAATATTCCTCAATTTTTATCAATGAGCGTTTCTGAGCCTCAACAAGATATTCAAGCCAAAATTGACGAACTCCGAAAACAACACACCAATTTAACAAAGCAGAAAAAAAACGCTACTGATATATCGAGTAGACAGGTATTGTCAGAAGTTACGTTCATAGATGACGTTACAGATAAAATAAAACAGGCTAATATTATTTTAGTTTCATCTGTTGAGAGTCATCACGAAGAAGCAAAACAAAATGTAACACTACATATCGAGAAAAATTTCACTTCGAAAACTGGGGCTGAGAAATGGATTTCGCAGGGGTTGTCGTTAAACAATAAGCACTCTTGTAATTTTTGTGGGCAAGCTTTAACGGTCGATGCAACCAAGCTAATAGACTCTTACAGAGAGTATTTTAATGATGCGTATCTTCAACATGAAACATTAGTTAAGTGGGGTATTCAGCTAAATGCTGTGATGGTAAAATTATGAATGGAATCAAATACATCACAAGAGCGATCTGCCGCGCCCCGCGCCGGGGTTGACTACCCGCGCAACTACGCTGAATTTCTGGCATGGTTTCACAAT
>CAINBI010000112.1 GCA_903846555.1 uncultured Pseudomonadota bacterium | reverse complement strand
ATTTTACATAATATACATTATACGAATTGTTTACCTAACGCTTAAAACGGGTTTATCGTTCTTCACAAGTTGGTTGCTCGGTGTATTTGGCATTGAGACCGTTGTGCCGTCAAATAGCTTGACAGGACGAACCCTGCCAGCGCCAAGCAGAAGGTGCGGTCAATTCCAACCGCTCAGCGAGCTTGGCCCCCAGCGTCTCTGGCAGCTGGATTGGTAGTCGCTGGCGCGCATCGCAGTAGGCGCTGGTATTGAGTGCACTGACCGATAGACCTTGCGCTATTCGCTCAGATAGGCGGCGTCCGACTACGTCTTGACAGGCGCGGTCGGTTGACAGCACTTGACCCACGAATAGACGCAATGTGTCCAACGGGGTGTAGATGCGCTCACGATGTGGTGGTATCAGTTCACCTACCCCTACAATCGCAGCAACCTCATGGTCGCTAAGCGCTTGGTCGAACAACCCCTTTCACCTTGTAAAAATGGTCATTTTAACATCAACACTTTTTGCTGAATACGCTCAACTTTATGATTCTTCATTTGGGCTGGCCTCCTGAGTTTGGTGACTTTTGCGTTGTAACAAAAGCTGACCATCAGAAGTGTTCAGCCCTCCATTTTTAGGGGCAGGAATTCCTTAACCGAGTGCCATGAGAGCCTGACCCCATTGATTTTTCATTGATTTTTTACCCCATTGATTTTTCTGGCGGCATTGGCTGCGGCGAGAGTGGGTTTTGTTCATGGGAAATGCAGAGAGATTAAGTTAATAAACGTACATTTAAACCTTGCACATGCTGATAATCTTTGTCCCCAGTTAGAAATAAATGCTGGCTCCCCAAGTGTAAACAACAAGAAGCCTGTAAAGCGTCAGGCGTACGCAAGCTATGTTTTACACGTAAATTGGTGGCCATTTCTACCACTTCTCGCGTGAGTTCTACCCAGATTAAATCCGTATGGTTAAAAAAATCATCAAACGCTCTTAACGTCAATGCGTCTTGATGTCGCATCGGGTGTATTCTACATTCCAGCCAAGATAAACGACTGACCGCAAGCGTAAGATTGGGGTAATCTGCATACATCTTGCGGAACTCAGTCTGGACACGATGTGCAAATGGCGGTGCACCCTCAATCAGGTAAATCAATGCACTTGCATCGAGGAATGCAATCATGATGCGTCCCAAGCATTACGTTCAGCACTCAGTCTTGCATCAAGATGACTTTTAGGCTGTTGACCATGCACAGCATAATCAAGTACCCACTGCAACGCGCCATTGTTCAGTATAAGCGTGTTTTTTGTGTGGGCTAACTGTTGGTACTCTTGCTCTGAAATCACGACAGCCGCAGGTCTGTTATGTTTTAAAATATGCACAGGACCGTAAGTTAAGCTTTCTTCTATGGCCGCCATGCCGCGACGCTTGAGTTCAGCAATCGTTAATAGATTCATTTTATTCTCCATAGTACTAGATTAAGTACTTATTATGTGAGGCTTGCTAAAAATTAGCAAGCCGAGATTGTGTGAATATGCAAAGGTAGGTGTGTCTTGGGCTACGCTATTCCAGGGTGTAGCTTTGATGAAGCGAAGCGGAATGGTTAGACAAGCTCAGCAACCATGAAAGATGATGACATTTCAAATACCCTAGATTTCATTGTGAGTCTGACCCCATTGATTTTCGTAGATGGATGGCTAATACCGGCGTATCAATGGTGATTATTGGTGGTGGTGCTCTAGGTCATAAAGACCAAAAAAGCACGCAAATATATGCTCGGCTAGCTGTAAACCCGATCAAATTTGCAATGGAGACCGCATCTGATGCCATGATGAAAGCTGCAAAATTGATATAAATATTTCAAATTTTCTTAATATAAGGATGGTGGAGAATTTGCTTGGGTTAAAACACACAGTACATTCGCTATCACCACCCTGCTCTAGGGCTTCGGTCTCCTATAAGTTTTAAAACTCATGATTTAGGGAGGGGTTGGGAGCCGCAATGATAAGTTGCCCCTGTAGAAAAATAGCAGCACAAAAGTAATAAAACTGACATTAAACAACGGGTCTTGATTTAATCAATTTTAATCACTATGATTGCATTTGAATTAACTATTAAGGAAAGTGTTATGGCGCATGTACAAACTAAAGTATTAACCGCACACGTACCGTTACAGCTGGCAAATCAAATAGATTTGATGGCTGCACGCCTCGAACGCTCGCGTGGTTGGATAGTTAAGCAAGCGTTGGCAGGGTGGATTGACCAAGAGGAAGAGCGTAGTCGCCTAACCCGCGAAGCTTTAGCGGATGTAGATATCGGACAAGTAATTGACCATCAATCTGTACAAGCATGGGCTGACAGCCTTAGTACATCTCAACAACTGCCAATTCCTCGCTAAATGATGGATGTTAAGTGGACAAGCAAGGCGCTGTTAGATTTGGTGCGTTTGCATGAATTTCTTGCGCCAGTAAATCCGTTGGCAGCGGCACGTACAGTTCAATCATTGTCTGCTGCACCAACCAACCTGATTGCAAATCCCCGTATTGGTAAAAAGCTGGAAGAGTTTGAACCTCGGGAGGTGAGGAAAATTCTCATAGGGCATTATGAAATGCGTTACGAAATCCAAGCGTCGGCGATTTACATGCTGCGAATATGGCACACACGTGAGAATCGGTAGCGATAGCAAAAGCTTTCACACCATCATTAGTGCGTATTCAACGCAAAAGCCATTGATTAAATACCTCAGTATTGCAAGTGCCTTCAAACAACATTGGTGCGATCCATTGATGGTTCAGATATTCGTTGCGTCTATTGTACCGCCTAGGTTATTCAGGTCATGGCTTGCCGTCACACTCACATCGTTGGCGGTGATGCGTCCACCTAGGTTATTCACATTGTTGGCATTGAGTGCGAGCACAGTACGTCCAGCAATGCTGCCGCTATTGTTCAGGTCGCCTGCCACATGCAGATTAACGCTATCGGCTGAAATGAGTGCGCCATTGTTGTTTAAGTCGCCCGCTTGTACCCGCACATAGACTTGCGGTACTAGCGCTTGGATGGTACTGCCATCAGCCAAGGTGACGGTTTGCTCAACCAGCCAGACAATGTCGCTGGTCAGCTGGGCAACTTGCGCAGCAGATAAAGCAACACCAGGTGCGAGCTTAAACTGTTTAGCGACCGTGACACCGTTCATCATTAAAGCCTGATATTCGGTTTCATCATTGCTGAAATCAATGGAGTCTGACCCCATTGATTCTGCTTCCTGGCTTACAACTTGGTGCGCTGGGCGATGGCAAAGGCGGCATTGCTTGCAGATATATTGCCACGCTGCTTGAGTTT
>CAINBI010000111.1 GCA_903846555.1 uncultured Pseudomonadota bacterium | reverse complement strand
GCCGATGCTAGCGAAGTGATTGGCGGCAATGAGCGCGTTGTGCGCCCAAGATTAGCTGATGCTAAGTTCTTCTTTGATCAAGATCGTAAAAAGACCTTGGAAAGCCGTTTAGACAGCCTAGATAAAGTGGTTTACCACAATAAATTGGGTTCGCAAGGCAAGCGTACCAACCGTGTGCGGGCGATTGCAAGAGCCATTGGGCAACAACTTGGTGGTGATGAGTTGGCCGCAAAAGCAGACCTAGCAGCACAGCTAGCCAAAACTGACTTAATCACAGATATGGTAGGTGAATTCCCTGAGTTACAAGGCATTATGGGCCGCTATTATGCGCAGCATGAAGGCTTGGATAATGATGTGGCTTATGCGATTGAAGACCATTATAAGCCACGTTTTGCTGGTGATAAGTTGCCACAGAATCAGGTAGGTATTTGTGTTGCGCTAGCAGATAAATTGGAAACTCTAGTCGGTATGTTTGGCATAGGTAATATACCAACTGGCGACAAAGACCCATTTGCTTTACGTAGACATGCTTTAGGGATTGTTCGTCTTATCTCCGAGGATACATTAACCATAAAATTAAAATTAAGTACTTTAATTGAGATTACCCATAGTTCATTTGAAGAAGTTCAGATTGAGAGTTTAAATTCTCTTTCTGAAAAAATTAAATTATTTATTCAAGAGCGATTCATTAGTTTACTAGAGTCTGCCGGACACTCCCTTAATAATATCTGGGCTGTTTTATCGTTACCTAATTTTGAAAGTTGGAGTGAAATAAATCCAAGACTTAATGCAGTACAAGCTTTTGCGAATCTGGCCGAAGCTCCCGCACTTGCCGCTGCAAACAAACGCATTGGCAATATTCTGAAAAAAGTAGAGGGCGAAGTGAAAGCTGAAGTAAACATTACCTTACTTCTAGAGCCAGCTGAAATAGCGCTAAACGAAGCGTTAATCCAAGTAAAACCTGTGGCCGACAGTGCTTTTGCAAGTGGTGATTACACGACATCGCTCAAATCACTTGCGGCTTTGAAAGCGCCAGTCGATGCGTTCTTTGATAACGTGATGGTGAATGCAGACGACCCTGCGCTTAAAGCGAATCGTTTAGGCTTACTGGCAATTTTGCACCAAGCCATGAATCGTGTTGCAGATTTATCCAAACTGGCCAGTTAATCAATAAAGCGAGTAAACGCCATGAAATTAGTGATTTTAGATCGTGACGGCGTCATTAACCAAGATTCCGTCAATTACATTAAAAATCCAAATGAGTGGATACCAATTTCTGGCAGCCTTGAGGCGATTGCTTTGTTGAGCCAATCTGGCTTTAGGGTGGCTGTGGCGACCAATCAATCTGGTGTGAGCCGAGGCTTGTTTGACATGGTCACGTTAAACAGTATTCACGACAAAATGCACCGTGAAGTGGCGCAAATAAGTGGACGCATTGATGCTATATTCTACTGTCCACATTCCGCAGAAGAACATTGTGATTGCCGCAAGCCAAACACTGGCATGATAGAAGAAATTGGCAAACGCTTTTCTGTTGATTTAAGCCTAGTACCCGCAGTGGGTGATGCCTTGCGCGACTTGCAGGCTTTTGCAAAGGTGGGCTGTCAGCCGATCTTAGTGTTGACGGGTAAAGGTAAGGCAACCTTATCTGCCGCAGAAAATACAAATGATGTAGAGAAAGCCTTACCTGCCAATACTTGGGTTTGTGCAGACTTAGGCGAAGCCGTACAACGCATCATTGCAGAATACGCTTAGGTTTAACGGCGCATCTTCAATTTTAGATAATTAAATGCTAGGTCTATGTTAACGCTACGCTCCCTTATTTTTGCTATTGGTCAATGGCTATTTACCCCCATTTTTTCACTATTAGCGCTATTTACCTTTCCATTTTCACGCATCAAACGTAATCAAATGATCAGCTTATGGGCACGCAGTATGCTTTGGTGGTTGCGCCTTACCTGCAATATTAGCTATGTGGTAAAAGGCTTAGAAAATATGCCTAATACGCCGTGCGTCATTCTCGCCAAACACCAATCCGCATGGGAAACATTGGCGTTTCAACTGATTTTTCCAGCGCAAGTATACGTAATGAAGCGTGAGTTATTATGGATACCTTTTTTTGGTTGGGGCTTGGCCATGACTTCTCCCATCGCCATTAACCGCAGTGCAGGTCGCGGCGCTTTAAAGCAATTAGTAACGCTAGGTAAGCAACGCCTAGCCAGTGGCTTATGGGTGGTGGTTTTTCCCGAAGGTACGCGCATCGCGCCGCACAAACACAGTAAATTTCATATTGGCGGCGCTTGGCTTGCCAGCGGCACAAAGGCTACAGCCCTACCTGTGGCACACAATGCTGGTTTGCACTGGGCCAAAAATACTATGCTAAAACGCCCAGGCGTGATTACCGTCAGCATTGGTCCGCCAATTGATTGCAGCCACTTAAAGCCTGATGCCGTCAATACTCAAGTTGAGGCTTGGATTAACGCCGAAACGACTGCGTTAGGCGCATAGTTAAAGCCGACAACGCATGCCTAACATACTTACTTTACCTAGTGGCGATCAAATACATTATCAGCTTGAACGACGCCAAAGGCGCACCGTTGGTCTGAAAATTAGCGCAACGGGTTTAATTATTCATGCGCCTAAGCGTATTAGCCAAGCACATCTTGAAAGCATTCTTGTGCTTAAAGCGGATTGGATACGAAAAAAGCTTGCTGCCAGATCAGTGAATGAAATCCCGGCTTTGCAATGGCAAGACAGCGAGCAATTATTTCTATTAGGCAATCAAATCACCCTAGCATTGGCCTTTGATAGCCGTTCACGCGCCGTTGAATACGCGTTTGGCTTACTACAGTTGGCCATGCCAAATCATGATGATGCAGCGGCAGTTGAGCGTAAAGTTATACAATGGTATAAAAAACAGGCCATGATTGATTTTGCACGCCGTTTAGAAATATTTTCCAGCAAATTAGGGGTGAACTTCACATCACTGACTTTATCTAACGCCAAGTCGCGCTGGGGTAGTTGCAACAGCCGACAAGAAATTAGGCTCAATTGGCGGCTACTGCAAGCACCTCCGCACATCATCAATTATGTGATTTGCCACGAGCTTGCCCACCTGATAGAAATGAATCACTCAGCTAAGTTTTGGTCAGTGGTTGCTAGCATTTACCCTGACTACAAATTGGCTGAAAAAGAGCTTAAAGCATGGTCGCCTAAACTGCATTTAATGTAACGCCCATCATAAAACAGATGCTCTGCGAAGCCCGTCCCTATTGCCTTCCAGAGCATCTGTTTTTGTGTGTTTTATGTTTTTTTGCTGACAAGCTTGACGTTGCGGCCACTGGAGATGAGAATTTCCCAGAGAATAAGTGGCACTAGCACCTGAAGTAGTTATGAGTATTTTTAGCCTACAAATATTCTTCCACCGTAAACAGTTTGCGATGCTCGCGAATGGCAAAACGATCGGTCATACCAGCGATGTAATCGGCTACCGCACGGGCTTTATCAACTTCAGCATAGGCCTGAAACTCATCAGGTAGCAAGCCTATGTTTTCATAAAATCCTGCAAAAAGCTCGCGCACTATTCTTGCCGCTTTTGCGCTCATGCGGTTTACTTTGTAATGATGATATAAATTTTTTCGTAAAAACTGCTTTAGCTTTTGGTTTTGCCCCGCCACTTCACTACTAAAGCTAATCAATGGTGGTAATTGTCGAATGTCATGAATACTTTTTGGATGGTGCTGCGCGATATTCTGGGCACTTTGGGTGCATAAATCGACCACTAACGTATTGATCATGCGACGTACAGTTTCGTGTATGAGTCTTTTTTGTTCAAGCTTAGGATAGGCCGCTTTTACGGTTGCCAAATTCTGCGCAAACAACTCTACTTTGGACAATTGATCTATGGTAATTAAGCCTGAGCGCAAACCATCATCAATATCGTGATTATTATAAGCAATTTCATCCGCGAAATTAGTCAACTGCGCCTCTAAGCTGGGGCTGGTTTTATCTAAGAATCGCTGGCCTACATCGCCCAATAGTCTGGCATTTTTAATTGCACAATGTTTAAGTATGCCCTCACGCACTTCAAATGTCAGATTCAGGCCATCAAACTCGGCGTAGCGTAGCTCAAGCTTTTCTACCACACGCAGTGATTGCAAATTGTGTTCAAAGCCACCAAAGTCTCGCATGCATTCATTAAGGGCATCTTGCCCTGCATGGCCAAATGGCGTATGTCCAAGGTCGTGCGCGAGCGCAATGGCCTCAGTCAAGTCTTCGTGTAAATTCAATGTACGGGCGATTGCCCGCGCCATTTGGGCCACTTCTAGGCTATGAGTTAGGCGAGTGCGAAACAAGTCACCTTCATGGTTTACAAATACTTGTGTTTTATATTCTAGGCGGCGAAAAGCGGTAGAGTGAATAATCCGATCGCGGTCACGCTGAAAGGCGTTACGCGTTTCAGAAGCGGGTTCTTGAAATTGGCGACCTAGCGTTTGGCTTGGGTCGGCTGCATAGGTGGCGAGGCTTGTCATAATGAGCACTTTAATCCTTTTGGCTGGGGATCTTACGCGATCTGATGATCACACTTACACTATCCCGCTATTGGTAGAGCGATTTTAGATTGCGAACAAGCCATACTTAACCTAAGGACAATGTTTCTTTTAGCTTTTCAGCATCGTAATCACTGGTAATGACGGCTTTTCCTATGCCTTGCTGCAATACCAACCTGATTTTTCCATTCTCTACTTTTTTGTCTAGACCCATTAAGTCTAAATAGCGATCAACGCCTAAACTTGGAGCTGTAATGGGTAAATTGGCAGCTTCAAAACTATGTTGAATACGACTGACTTCGGCTTGTGTTAACCAACCCATGCGCTGCGACAAGTCTGCCGCCATCATGGTACCAGCAGCAACCGCTTCTCCATGTAACCAAACGCCATAGCCCATCGCATTTTCAATGGCGTGTCCAAAAGTATGACCTAAATTAAATAGCGCACGCTCACCTTGCTCATGCTCATCCACTGCCACAACATCCGCCTTATTTTGGCAGGATCGGCAAATCGCTTCACTCAACGCAGCAGCATTTAGATGCATCAATCTCGCCATATTGGCCTCTAGCCAATCAAAAAAAGCAGCATCTCGAATTAAGCCATACTTAATGACTTCTGCCATTCCTGCGGAAAACTCTCGTGCAGGCAAAGTCTTTAAGGTATCAATATCGGCCAACACTAACTGTGGCTGGTAAAACGCACCTATCATATTTTTACCAAGCGGGTGATTAATGCCGGTTTTTCCACCAACTGAAGAATCAACCTGTGAAAGTAAGGTGGTAGGTATTTGAATAAAAGGCACGCCTCGGAGATAAGTCGCAGCAGCGTAGCCTGTTAAATCACCAATAACACCACCACCTAGCGCGATGAGCGTAGTGCTACGTTCACAACGATTTTGCAGCAATGTATCGTAAATGACATTGAGCGTTTCTGAGTTTTTATAGGCTTCGCCATCCGGCAAAATAATAGGAATCACGATGACCCCTGCTGCTTGAAGCGCTTTAGCTACCTGATCCAAATACAACGGTGCAACCGTAGTATTGCTCACTATGGCGACATGCTTACGTTTAAGATGTGGCAATATCAAACTTGCGTCTGAAATAAGATTTCGGCCCACATGTATGGGGTAACTTCTATTGGCTAATTCTACTTTTAGTGTGTGCATTTCGCATCCAGGACTTAATTGGTACTGACTTAAATTTCAATTTAATAAATTTAAGTCGCGTTAGGTTGCTTGATTATTGTATTTTTAACAATATCTTTTGCATGATCTGGGTGCAGTAACTGTTCAATGTAATTGCTAATATCAGCTGCTGATTGTGCGCCTGTATCTACAATATAATCGGCGAGTGCGGTATAAATTGGGTCACGCTCAACATAAAGACGCTCTAATTTCTGCCTTAGATTGCCACCTTGCAATAACGGGCGCGTTTTATCGTGGCGGGTGCGTAGCCATAAATCATGCACATTTGCACGCAGATAGATGATGATGCCATTGTTTTTTAAACATTCGCGATTTTCTGGTAATAATACTGCACCTCCGCCTGTTGCCATCACTATATTTCTGAACTGACTAAGATCCTCAATAGCGGCCTTTTCACGTTTACGAAAGCCAGACTCACCTTCTAACTCAAATATAAGAGGGATTTTAACGCCCGTTTTACGCTCTACTTCATTGTCTGAATCATAAAAATCCAAACCCATTTGCTTGGCTATTAAACGGCCGATGGTCGTTTTACCTGCGCCCATCAGGCCTACAAAAAAAATATTGTCCAATGCACTGACCCTGATTTTAGGTGACTGTTCTTACTATTACAAAAATTCTAAAACAAAATGCCCAACACAATTATGATGGGCATTTTATGACAACATTCAATTTCCGCAAGATCCCTGCTGGCTAACTGCTTGATTTAAATTCGTATAAAACTCTATGTTATACGGTTATCGCAAACTCAAACTGTCATCCATAATTTTAGGCGTTACAAAAATAAGTAATTCAGTTTTATCAATCTGTGTAGATTTACGTTTAAACAGATTGCCAAATACTGGTAAATCGCCGAAAAATGGAACTTTATCCACATCATTGCGCTCTTGTTGCTCGTAAATCCCACCGAGCACTGCCGTTTCTCCATTCGCTACCAATATAGTCGTATCAATACTCTGCGTATCGATAGCGATTGCTTCACCCGTCCCAGTACGCACAGTTTGTCCAACCTTATCTTTTTTAACGGCAAGCTCCATGATGATTTTATCATCGGGTGTGATTTGCGGAGTGACTTCTAAGCTCAGCACCGCATCTTTAAAAGTAACAGTAGTCGCCCCACTGGAAGATGATGTTGTATAAGGAATTTGGGTCCCTTGAGCTATTTTAGCCTTTTGCTGATTACCAGTAGTCACTCGCGGACTAGACACTATTTTTCCCCGATGATCACTTTCTAGCGCACTCAATTCCAAGTTCAGCAACAATCCAGCAGGCAGCCTGAATAAGCTAAAGGCAAAGTTACCGAAAGCATTAGCCACAGGCAAATTGGACATTAAGTCTTGGCTACCATCTGTGCTGAGACCAGGTGTCACAACCCCATTAGGTCCTCCCATATAAGTTGTAGCTAAGTTTGAAGAACCATTTCGCCCACTTAAAGTTTCCGTTGTTTTTGTTGTATATTGAGTAGTTGATCCTGGGACTAATACACGTTCAATAGTCCTTGTTGTAATTTGATTACCTAGCGTACCAGATACACCAACCCGATTATCACCAGATACTTGTTGTTTTTGTACGCCAAAACGTACCCCTAGCGACTTGCTAAACGTTTCATCAGCAATCACTAGGCGCGCTTCAATCATCACCTGCTTCACAGGGACATCTGTTTTATTAATAATGGCTTGTACTTGCTCAAGATACTTAGCGCTATCTTGAACAAAGACATTGTTCGTGCGGACATCTTGCACGGCATTGCCGCGCTTAGATAATATTTTTTGTTTTGGGTCACTAATAATCTTAACCAGATCATCCGCTTTCATATATTTTAAAGTAAACACTTCTGTACGCAGTTGCTCTAAATCCTCGATTTGCTGTGCGGCCTCTAAGAATTGCTTTTCTTTTGCCGCCACTTCATCTGCTGGAGCCACTAAAATCACATTGCCTTTTTTGCGCATAGCTAACCCTTTGCTTTGCGTAATAATCTCCATTGCTTGATCCCATGGCACATCTTTTAAGCGCAGCGTTAAGTTCCCAGTAACGGTGTCACTGGTAATAATATTGAGTCCAGTAAAGTCTGCAATGACTTGTAACACAGCGCGAACTTCTATATTTTGAAAGTTTAATGAAAGTTTTTCACCCGAAAAGCCCACCTTGGTGCCCTGCACTAATTTATTAGGATCTTCTACGACCTGCCTCACATCAATGATGAATTTTTTATCCGCCTGATAAGCAGATTGCTCCCAGTTACCTTTAGGCTCAATAACCATCCGTCCATTTTTACCTTGTTTCATGGTGTCGACATAAATCACTGGCGTATTAAAATTAGTAACATTAAGACGGCGTTGTAAATTTTCCGGGACATCTGCGTTAATAAAGTCAACCGTAATTGTTTTACCTTTTTGTTGGATATTAATGCCAACAGAGGCATCTGATAAATCAACGATAATGCGACCTTCTCCATTCTTTCCGCGAGCAAAATCTACATTATTGATTGAAAATTGCTTGTGCCCAACAACTGGTTCAGAAAATTTAGTTTCCACACCTAAATTTGCGCTTACTTCGTTGGCCTGCAACATGATATTGGTCTCATTGCCGCTAATAGTCGTACTATAACCAACATTTTTCGATAAATTAAGCACCATGCGCGTGCGCTCTTTAGCCTCTGCAAACGTAATACTTTTTAGCGCACCCTGATCTGCCAAAAGGTTGTTTTTAGAAAGACCATTAACGACTTTAGGGAAATCAAGCGCAATACGTGCTGGGTTAGTTAGCGTAAAGCCAGCGGGGGGGCTGTTAAGAGGCAATGTCGTCTTTATGCGAATGGCAACTCTACCGCCAGGTAGCGATGAGAAATCAACACTTTCAATCTTATTGGATAATGCTGACAGCTCCTCAGCTTGAGATGGACTCACAACAGTGGCCATCGCGATGAGCAAGGCCGCTTGTAAAAACTTTGACATCCATGCATGTATTTTCATAACTTCACCTTTAATTCCTATTTTTTGGTCGCATCATTTTTCTTTAGTAGAAATTTTCAGCAGCAGATTATTCCTGTAGGGCTAAATTGGTCACTCGCTCTATCCAATCGCCAGAAAGATCGTCTTGTACACTTTCTTTTAATTCAATTTCATTATCCTTAATCTGCGTAACCATACCGTAGTTTTGCCCTACATAACTACCAACTTTAACCTGTTGAACCGCATTGTCAGGTGTTTTAAGTAGCGCATAGGTCAGTTTGCTTTTTGCAATCATGCCAACATACTTGATACTTTCAAGAGGATAAGCCTCCATTGGCTCTTTGGGTCGATTTAGATTCGGATGAAGTACCCCTGATCTATTTACGGCCTTACGCGAACGAAATGGATCACTAAGAGTGCCGTCTGCATTATATTGCAATGTGCTATTAGGCTTCACCTCTGGTAGTGGTTTAATTTTCGCACGAAGGTCATTGCCTGCATCTAGTATAAACTTGTCAAGATCATCGTCTTGATTACCATTACATGCGGTCACTGCGAGTATTAACATGCTGACAGACAGCAATCTTAACCACTTAAGTTCTGTATATTTTGTTATGAAGCAAACATTCACTGGGCTACTCAACCTTTCTTGCCTGATTTATCTTTGATCATTTTATTGGACTTTTTCTTAGTATCAATTTCGTCCGCATCTAAATAACGATAAGTTTTAGCAACGGCCTCCATTACTAAGATTCCATCTGCTGTTGACGGCTTAGCCTCTTTATTAGCGGCAACTAAAGAGATGTCATTAAGCGTCACAATACGGGACAGTTTTGATATATCTGTCGCAAAGGCTCCTAGGTCGTGATAAGTGCCCAATACTTTTATTGAAATTGGCATTTCTGCGTAGAATTCCGCTTGCTTTTCTTCACCTGGTTTAAATAACTCAAACTCCAACCCGCGCCCTAATCCAGCTTGGTTGATATCAGTTAACAATCCATCCATTTGCGACTTATCTGGCAATTGCTTTAACAAAGCACCAAAAGTTTTTTCAGTCACAAGCATTTGTTGCTTATAACCATCAAGGTTAATTACCTGATTTTTTTTATACAAGAATGTGCGGCGTAATTCCTGCTCTTTGGCCTTTGCTGTATCTAGTGACTCAAGCGCTGGACTCCATAAAAAATAATACCCTAACACTGAAATGGTTATAAAAACTGCTCCCAACAGCACCGCCTTTACTGCTGCGGGCAAGCTCCCAGCATTTTTAAAGTCAATTTGACTAAAATCATCTAGCTTCATGATCAACTTCTACCTTTAAGCTTACTTTTAGCTCCGATTGTCGCCCCATCTAACGCCTCTACTTTAGGTACTTGATTGTTCACCTTTAAGGTAAATGCATTTTGCTTAATGCCATTAACAGTCACCGCTTTAATTTCGACCAAACTAGGTGACTCCAGCCATTCTGAGGCAGACAAATTACGCACTAAGGTTGCAACGCGCGCATTGGTATCTGCAACACCTTCAATAGAAATAACATCACCCTGCTGCTTAATACTTTTCAGGTACAGACCTTCAGGTAATTGCCGACTAATTTCATCCAATATTACCACCGCCTGACTACGGTTGGTTTGCAGATTCTCAACGACCTGCTTCCGATCAAGCATGAGACTAATTTGATTTTTTAAGTCCTTAATGTCGTCAATCTTTTTATCCAGTTTAACAAGCTCCGCATCTAAACGGCCGTTACGTATCACCTGCGCATCGATTCGGCCATTAATGACGGTATAAACTAAAAAAACAACTGCAGCAGCCGCAATCGCAGAGAAAGTTGCCATCAAACCAAATTCACGCTGACGTAGCGCACGCTTAACTTGGCGATGCGGTAATAGATTAACGCGCATCATATCGGTAATCCCCGCATAGCAAGACCACAAGCAATCAGCAAGGCTGGCGCATCCACAACAGCCTGTTGCGGCTTGAGCCTGGTGTTGATTGCCATACTATGAAATGGATTGGCTACTACAGTATGCACCTCGGTTCTGTCTTGCACTATAGTATCAATATCAGAAATAGCTGCACAGCCCCCAGCCAACACGATATGGTCTACTCGGTTATATTGCGTTGAGCTGGTAAAGAGCTGCAGTGATCTCGCTACTTCCATGGCGAGTAATTGCACAAATGGCTGCAACACCTCACCCTCATAACTTTCTGGCAAGCCCCCTTTGCGCTTGGCAATTTCAGCTTCTTCTAATGACAAGCCAAAACGACGTTGAATTTCTTGTGTGAGCTGCCCGCCACCAAAACTTTGATCGCGCGTATAGACTGATTTATTGTCATGCAACACGTTGATATTCATCATGGAGGCTCCGATATCTACAATCATCACCGTTTGCTGATGTCCTGAGTTTGTTAATTGGCTAGCGACTAGTGAGTAGGCTGTTTCAGTAGCATAACTTTCAACGTCCATTACAATCACTTTGAGGCCTGCGCCCTCTGCTGCGGCAACACGATCTTCAATTTTTTCTTTACGCGATGCCGCAATCAGCACCTCAACTTCATCAGGACTATTTTGTGCTGGTCCAATAATCTGAAAATCTATATTCACTTCATCAAGCGAGAACGGTATGTATTGATTAGCCTCGGCCTCAATTTGCGCCTCCATATCCTCTTCACTTAAGTCAGCGTTCATCTGCACTTTCTTACTAATAACAGCCGCAGCGGGCAGCGCAAGCGCAGCTTGCCTTTCGCGCGATCCAAGCAATTTCCAAGCAAGCTTCATCGCATCGATTACCTTTTCAAGGTCACCGACGTTTCCATCGACCATAGCACCTTTGGCTAATGGTGACATTGAGTAGCCTTCAAGCTTGTATCCGCCTCGCCCATCGCTACTAAGCTCGACCATTTTAACGGCTGTCGAGCTGATATCCACACCTATTAGAGGCGGGGTCGATACTTTAAAAAAGCTGAATTTCAAATTGAAATTCCCTTCAGAGTTGATTAGTTACGTTCGATTCTAATAATTGACCTTAAATCCTAGCAACAAGTTTATTATATGTAAAGCCATTTTTATAATTTGTGTTAGCGCAAAGTGATAATGTCCGCTTTCTCCCAAATAGAAATGTCCGCTATTGATTAAACTTACCGCAATTAAAACAGCGGCGGAAATTAAGAAATGGACAAACTCATGAATCAAAAAGAAGTGAAGCGCG
>CAINBI010000110.1 GCA_903846555.1 uncultured Pseudomonadota bacterium | reverse complement strand
TTGATGTGGGTTGGTTTGGTGTTTTTTGTATTGCTCAATGTGATGGTTTACGTGTTATTACGCTACTCTTTAAAGCCGATTAAACACATTCTTGCATCGATCAATCGCATGGAGCAAGGTGATTTAAGCTCGCGCTTGCCAGCATTCAGTCTGCCTGAGTTCGAGCGTATTGGAAATAGCTTAAATCGCATGGCTGAGTCGCTTACCGCAGAGCGACAACTAGAAGAAAATCGTCAGCTTACGCATTTAATTCAAAAGCATATTGAGGACGAGCGTAGAAGTCTGGCACGCGAGCTGCATGATGAATTGGGGCAGTATGTGACTGCGATTAAAACCTTTGCGGTCGGCATTGTGAATAAAACTAAACCAAGTAAAGATCACCCTGGTATTCCTGATATTGAAGCAAATGCCCGCGTGATTGTGTCGGCGGCCAACCAAATTTATGATGGCATGCATAACATTGTGCGCCAGCTTCGTCCTGGTTCTTTAGATAACTTGGGTTTGGCAGAAACGCTTAAAGATGTCGTCAGTGTTTTTCAAACACAAAACCCTAATATCAAAATTAATTTGCAATTAAAAGGTGATTTACAAGGGTTAGGTGAAACTGTCAGCATTAATTTGTATCGAATAGTGCAAGAGTCGTTAAATAATGCGCTTAAATATGCGAATGCTACGACTATTGAAATTGCATTAAGCAAATCTACTATGGGTGATTTACAGTTAAGTATTAAGGATAATGGAATTGGTATGGATGTTGAGGCCGTTGATCAAACGAAGCATTTTGGTTTGTTAGGGATGCGTGAGCGGGTGCAAGCCCTGCATGGCAACTTTAGTGTAGAAGCTGCGGTCAATCGAGGCACTGCAATCCATATCAATATTCCGAATCACGTTGCGAATCAATTGTAGGTAAAATGCGCTTAACTTTTAACGTACTGAATAATATTAAACCGCTAAAAATGGTAGAAAGGCGAGCAACATGAGTCAAATTAACGTCATGCTAGTAGATGATCACGCGGTAGTGCGTATGGGCTTTAAGATGTTGCTGGAGTTAGATGCCGATATTAAAGTGGTGGCTGAGGCAGAGAGCGGGGAGCAGAGCATTCAGCGGTATATGGAGTTTAAGCCAACCGTGGTGGTGATGGACATTACCATGCCAGGTATTGGTGGTTTGGAAGCGATTGAACGAATTTTGGCAAAAGATAGCTCAGCTAAAATTTTGGTGTTATCAGCACATGAGGATTCAGTGCATCCCAAGCGCGTATTAAATGCTGGGGCGATGGGCTATTTAACCAAGCGTAGCGCGGCTGAGGAGATGATTAAAGCAATTCGCACTGTGGCTAGTGGTAAGAAGTATTTAGAGGCTAGTGTGGCGCAGAAAATGGCAATTCAGCAGTTGTCTGGCGATCAAAATCCAGTCGATGTATTGTCGCCACGCGAGTTTGAAGTATTTATGGCATTGGCTAAAGGCAAAACCACTAACGAAATCGCAGAAACCTTGTTTTTAAGCCCACGTACGGTGGGTACTCATCTTTATAATATTAAGCAAAAGCTCAACGCTAATAATTCAGCTGAAATTGCCTTGATTGCCATGCGCAGTGGTTTGATAGACCCTTAATAGCGAGCTGTTTTACACGGGCTTGATTTGACCGCCGTAATAGTGGCTTGTATTTTTTCCCAAACAGCCTTTGGGAGGCGCTGATATATTCAACCGTTTACCCTAGTCGAAGGGTGTTTTTAACATGACGATTTTTACGGTAAAAATCAAGCATGGTTCAACAATGCTCTCCTGAGCGTAGACTAATGGCTCACCACAAACGGATTTAATCAGTGCTTACTTAGAAGTTGTGAGTGTACTGCATACTAACAATATCAACGCTACCATCGAAGTTGCCGATAAGCTTGCCTTTAGTCACGCCTTCATCACGGTTAATGCTCGCGTTGTTAATAAACAGGTGTGCATAACCTACGTCTACATTGCCGTAAGGGCTTATTTTCCAACCCGCACCTAGCGATAGCCACTTTCTGTCATTGCCCGGAATTCTTGCAGTACGAAACTGGTCGCTAATCGCCTCTTTATCATAGGCTAAACCCGCGCGTAGTTTAATCGCATCACTATAATGGTAATTTGCACCAACTGAGTAGCGTAGCGTATTGCTCCAGTTTTCTTGAGTAGCGCTGAGCAGGCTGCCGCTATCACGATAGATTGTTAAAGCTTGAAACTGACTCCAACGCGTCCAAGTAACATCGCCCATTAAGTCCCAAGTATCATTTATTCGGCTAAACGCATTAACTGAAAAGGTTTCAGGTAAGGTTAAGTCGGCCAATATATTTCCATCTCTAGCTGCACCAGCATTAGGGACGGGTGAGGGGCGAGCAAAATTAACATTACCCACCAAGTGCTGTTCAACTTTAGAGCGGTAAGCTACACCCAAACGCGTATCAGGGCTTACTTGGTAAATTGCCCCTAAATTAAAACCAAAGCCCCAATCATCACCTTTAACTTTGGCAGAGCCTTCTCCAGCGGCACCAAAATATTGGGCATTGGTCAATTCTGCTTGCGCCCACATCGCTGATATTCCAGCGCCGATAGAAAGGTTGTCATTCACTTTATAAGCAATGGCGGGGTTGATATTGACCGTTTTAAGCGCTGATTTAACCGTTTGAAAACGCCCTATCCAATTGCTGTTGTATTCTGTTTTTAAACCAAAAGGTGCGTTTACGCCCAAACCTAATTTAACGCGATCACTTAAATCTGTTTTGAAGTAGAGGTTAGGTAGGAGTGCTAAATCACCAGCATCGCCACCATTTCCATTTTTTTGCAGGCCGCCACCAGTTGTTGATAGTCCGCCATCATTAAACTGTACAGTAGGTTTTATCAGATGTATGGCACCCACTAATTGCGTGCCTTGAACGTAAGTCATACCAGCCGGATTAAAGAAAATTGTACTTGCATCTTCGGCCGCTGCAGCGCCTGCAAACGCATTGCCTAAACCACTGCCGCTTTGCTCGACTAAAGCAAAACCCGCCGCCTGTGCAGCAATCGGTGAGGTAAAAATCATCAAGGATAAAATTATTTTATGCATGACATAGATCCTCAATTAATTAAATGACCCCTTGTATAAAGCTTGCCACAGCAGATACATGCTTGAATGCCATCACATAAATTTTATGTAAATTTTAATAAACAGTTGATGCAAAGATAGAATCACTAATGATTGTAGCTAAATTTTGTAAAATTGTTTCCAGCAGACTCATTATAAAGCCTATAGTTGAAAGCAATGAAGCATTAAAGCTTTTTTGTCAACCACATTATTTAATCTTACCAAGGAATTATTATGAATACTAATGTAGATTCTAATAAATATAGCACTTCAAATTTTCAGCAAATCAAGACGCGCTTCGATAACGAGTTTGGTGTGATGTGGTCGATTATGCAACCTGAGCCAAGGCCTTGTTTCAATAAAATTTGCTTAGATGATTTGTTGCAACACCATACTTATCTACAAGATATGAAAGGTGAGATTTTTTCTCAGGGTAAATTAGAGCAAGTTAACTATTTAGTTTTATCTTCAGGAGTGGATGGCATATTTAATTTGGGCGGTGATTTATCTGTGTTTAGAGCGCTGATTCAAGAGCAAGATAAAGAGCATTTACTCGAGTATGCTAAGCTTTGTGTGGAAAATCTATGGACTTTTTACAGCATGCAGGCCCCTATCACTACGGTTGCATTAGTGCAAGGTCAGGCGATGGGCGGCGGCTTTGAATCAGCATTATCCGCACACGTTTTAATAGCCGAAAAAAGCGCACTAATGGGGTTTCCTGAAGTGCTGTTTAATCTATTCCCTGGTATGGGTGCTTTAAGCTTCTTATCACGGAAAATTGGCATGCCTACAGCAGAAAAAATGGTGCGATCTGGTAAAATATATACTGGTGAGCAGTTGTATGAAATGGGTGTGGTCGATGTATTAGCGGATGATGGGCAAGGCGAATATGCACTTAATCAATGGATTAAAAAAAACCACCGCTCACTTAATTCTTTTCAAGCGATCAATCGGGCAAAGCAGCGAGTAAATCCACTTACGATTAATGAGTTATATGACGTTACTGAAATATGGGTTGATGCTGCATTGCGCTTAGAAGACCGCAACTTAAAAGTAATGGATCGTTTAGTACGTGCGCAGAATTCAAAAGTTCAAACTGATATTGCCCATGTTAAAGAAAAGTAAACCGCGTAAGTTTATTTATTGTTTACTCAAGGCTGCCTCAGGACGTTTGAGGTAGTCTTCAATTGCAACCGTTAGCTTATTGAAGTCGCGATTTAAGTTATCCAACATATGAATGGCTTGTGTTGAGTGAGTCGTTGCATTTAGTTTAGTCAAAGTATCTATTGTTGCGGCAAGCCTAACAGCACCTACGCTGAGGCTATTGCCCTTTAACGCATGGCAATAATCTTGTAATGCGCTATATCGTTTCTGTTTAACGGCGGTCTCTATTTTTGCGATCTGTTTTATAGAATCTGTTAAGTAATTTCTAAGCAGTCTAGGCATAAATAAATCATCGCCTGCGCCAATTTTTTCAAGCTCAGTTAATGTGTATACATCTAGCGATGTATTCAGTGTGGCTGACTTCGCCTTAAGATTGGTTGGATTGTTTAATGTCTTGTTCATCCACTCACTGGATGTATTGGGAGCAAGCTTAAGAACCCGTTCAATCGTGTTAAATAATGTGGCAACATCAATCGGTTTAGTTAAAAATGCATCAAACCCAGCATCACTAGCCAACTCTTTAGCCGCTAATGTCGCGTCTGCCGTGAATAAAATAAAGCGCGTATTTTTATCCGTGGGTTGCGTAAACCTATAAATTTTTAGAGCGTCTACACCACTCATTCCCGCCATATTTAGATCTGTTATCACAAGATCGAATTTTCCATGCTCAAGCGCATCCAACAGTTCATCGCCACTACTGACAACTTCTACGTGATGTCCTGGGAGTGATAGTAGTCGTGTGATTATTTTTTGATTAGTGCTTTCATCTTCACAGACTAAAATGTTAAGCACCTTATTGTTAGTAATTGCACGAGTATTTTCAAGTGTGGCTATGACCTCTGGAGTTTTTGCCGCAACTTTTTCTAAAGCGCTACTAGTAAGCGTGCTATTGTTAATCGTCACTTTTTCAAGCGCCACTTTTTCAAGCGTCAGTACAAACCAAAAATGACTTCCTACATCGACAGTACTTTGAAGGTTAAGTGAGCCACCCATCGCCTCTACCATATGCTTGGCAATAGTCAATCCAAGACCGCTGCCACCGAAATTTTTAGTGGTCGACGCATCAGCTTGGGTAAAGCTTTCAAATATATTATCTTGTTTATCTGCTGGAATGCCTATTCCTGTATCGGCAACCTCAAACCGTACTGTTGATGTTTGATCATCTTCCTGTAAGACAGTTGCTGAGATCTTCACGCTACCGTGCTGGGTAAATTTAACTGCATTACCCATTAAATTAGCCAGTACTTGGCGTAAGACGAAAACATCGCCTTTGACTGTACCCACTGCTTTCGGGATACTGACCTCTAATTGAATGCCTTTGGCGGTTGATTGTGCGCGGAAGATCTCGATGGTGTCGTAAATCGCTTCTTCAGCAGAAAAAGCCACATTTTCAACGGTAAACTTACGTTCTTCAATCTTTGTGAAATCCAGCACATTATTGAGTAAGGACAGCAGTAGTTTTGATGAGCTTTCTAATGTTTTTAGTAAGTCTTGCTGGTCAGCATTGAGTGGAGTGGTTTTCAATAAAGTGCTGATGCCGATAATACCGTTTAATGGCGTACGAATTTCATGACTCATATTCGCCACAAACTGTGTTTTTGCATGGCTGGCATCAGCTGCTTTTTGTCGCTCAATTTCAACTTTGTGTGCTGCCTCATGTAGTCGCGTAATGAGCTTGGCGACATAAAGCGGTAGAATAATAAGCATTATAATCAGGCTATAACCAATCGTTTGATGCGTTTTCCAATAAGGACTAATGTTGGTGGCAATCAAGAAACCAATAATGCTAAGCACTTGAGCATGGTAGAGGTAATTTTTACCATATCTGAAACCGTTGCCAAAAATGACCCATAGATAAACACAAACAAGCATTACGCCAATATCAGAAGTAAGGGCCAAGAAGATTGTTGTAGCGCCAATGTCTAACCAAGTTCCAGTCAATTTTCTGTAATTCGGCTTGAATTTATTCTGAACTATCGCAATAGTGAGCAGTATTGCAAGCAACTCAAAAATAAAATCTATTTTGAATGCGATGTATTCTTGATGGCTTAATGATTGGTTTAGGTGGAAAAATGTGATTAACGCTAAAATAACAAGACCAGCAATCATTCTAATAATAGCCTGTTCAAGCTCCTGTGGGTCGCAGTGAGCCAAGATATTTTTGTACCAAATTTTAAGTGAAGCCAGCATGTTTGTATCCTAATCAACTAGTCCTAGGTTGTAATATTGTTTACTTTGGTCTAGTAATAATTTTGCTAATATTGCTAATTCTTGAGTTTGTGCTGGCTTAGTCA
>CAINBI010000109.1 GCA_903846555.1 uncultured Pseudomonadota bacterium | reverse complement strand
CATTGTGAAACCATGCCAGAAATTCAGCGTAGTTGCGCGGGTAGTCAACCCCGGCGCGGGGCGCGGCAGATCGCTCTTGTGATGTATTTGATTCCATTCATAATTTTACCATCACAGCATTTAGCTGAATACCCCACTTAAATTTTGTGATTTTTCGTCGGAAACAAATAAAGCAATTTTCATAAACTGATTTTTATCAATTTGCAGTAAATCACCTGTATGTTTTAAGCGTTGATGCATATAAAAATACATGAGTTTTGAATTGAGTAGTGCTGCTAAATATTTCAGGTTGATTCGTTCTGATTTAATAAAAAATAAATTAGCCGTACCATATAGAGCCATTTCAGTGACTGTAAATTTTGAGCCATTAGTGCGTTTCGCCCAAACTAGCCTTTGACCTCCAACAAAGAACTTTTCATCACGTTCCCACCATAAGTGATACCATTTTTTTCGTCCGTTTAAAACCTCTCTACGTTGGCTTAGGCCTGCATTTTCGCCATTTTTGATTACATCTTTATGCGGCTCTAATTTTGTTTTTATATTCGGGTAATCATCAATTTGATTATCTTTAAAGTTTTTTGCTGAAATATAGAATATGTAATCTGTTGTGTCTGGCGTAAACCAACGTTCGGTGCTGGTGTGCAGCATTTTAATAAAAGGCTTTTCCTTTTCAGAGAAGTTTTTAAGCTCTTCGGCTTTGATAATAAAGGCTTCGTCAGGACCACCAATAATGCCCTGCGCTATTTCAGTTGATTCGTTAAATTCAAAGTTTTTTAAGGCTTCAATTTTGAGTAAAAGCAATTCTTGCGTTGAATCTGAGAAGGTTAAATTTGCAAGTTCGTCATAAGTTTTGGGTATTTGTTTGCTAATTAGTTTTACTTTTTCGCTTTGTTCTTTAGTATCAATAAACTTTGCTATCTCATTGTTATCAAGCTTAGACACAAACTTTTTATAGGCAATTTCGTGCGTTAAATTTTGAGCATTTTTTTGAAGTAGAAAAACCATTGTTTGTTGGGCTGCTTCGTCAAACACCATATTCGTGCCGAAATCTACAATGGACTTAATGTCACTTTTAGCATAAATAACTTTACGCATATTGGAAGCCGATTGGCTTTCCATCCATTGATTTTTTGCGATAAAAGATACAAGTCCATTTGGCTTTATTACCTCAAGTGCTTGGTCTGTGAATAAATGCCAAATATCTGTCTTACCCTGATAGCAGGGCTTCTCATGTAAGCCATCAAAAGCAGATTTATTTTTATCTTCTTTGATATACGGCGGATTCCCAATCACCACATCAAACCCCACAAACTCACCTTGCTCATTCAGCACTTCGGGGAACTCAAAACGCCATTCAAAAGCATTTTGGTAAATTTTCCCGCTTTCAATTTCTTTGGCTTTTGTGAGGGCGTGCTCTACTTTTTCGCGTTTTTTGGTTTTGGCTTTTTCATCTATTGCTTTGCCAAACATGTCGTGCGTGGCGCGTGGCAGCTTGAGGTTAAATGCCACAAAAGCCAAGTCTTTACTTAAGCTTTCATAGTCGTATTCACGCACGTATTCGCTAAGTTCTTGATTAAAGGTTTGGGTGGCAGCGTGACCACTTTTAAGCGTTTGCTGAAATTTAGCTTTCATGGCATCAATCGCTTGTAGCACGTCGCGTTTGCTGCCGATGTTTTCTTTGTATTGCGTGACTTTTTGTTTGTAATCTTGAATTTCGGCTTTAATGGTTTTGCTGTCTAAATCGTCTGCCAAGCCAAAGCGGCTAATTAAGCTGTTGCCGCATTTAATGTTAATGTCGATATTCGGTAAGGTGTCTAGCTGGCCATCCTCTTTATAGTAGGCGTTTTTGAGTAGCTCTATCCATAGCCGCAGCCTGCAAATGTTCACTGAATTTGGGTTAATGTCCACGCCAAACAGGCAGTTTTCAATTAAAAGTTGTTTTTCTTTAAACAGGGTTTTTTGTATGCGCGTTTTTTCGCTATTGCCTTTTTTGTATTCAAACAGCTCGCCCTCAGCACTTTTGATAATAAGGTCGTCATTTTCTATGCTTAACTCATAATCTTTAATGCGCTTGCCGTCTTCGCTCACCAGCACGCCAAGCTCGCTTTTAATACGCAGCATTTCATTAAGGGCAGATACTAAAAAGTGACCGCTACCCACGGCGGGGTCGCAAATTTTAATGTTGTTAATCAGCGCGTTGGCCTCGGTAATATTGAGGTCTTTATTGTGTAAATCCGTCAGGGTTTTGCATTGCCAGCCTTTTGCCGCGTTAAATTGATCAATCACGGTTTTGCTGATGGTTTCACGCGCCATGTACATGGTAATAAAGCTGGGCGTGTAAAAGCTGCCGTCTTTGTAGCCGTTAATTTTTTCAAAAATCAAACCCAGCACCGAAGCGCTAATCAGCGATTTTGATTCTTTTACCAGTTCTTCATCGCTATCGTTAGCAAAATCAAACGCATCTAAAAACGTCAGCAAATAAGGCAGCGTGCTGACTTTGCCTGTTTTACGTTGTTTATTATCGTCTTTCACCACGGTTTTGGCGTAATAGTCTATCTCTAACCCATCGACTAAGTTGGAAACTTTAATGCCATTGTTCTCGTCAGCGTGAATTTCAAACAGTGCGCTATTCAGGTATGGAATGTGGTCAAAATCTCGCACGTTGCGCTGATTGATTGGCTTGGCAAGTACTTCAAAAAATAAGGTTTCCAGCGCGTCGTATTGGTCAAGCGCGTTGGCGTGTAAAAACTTGTGGTCTTGCTTACCTGTCCATTTCACTATTTGCGATTCAAGCAATTTTAAAAACAAAATACGGTTGACCCAAATAATAATGAGCTTAATCACAGCCTCAAAATCATTGGGTTTGTTGTATTGCGCTAGCTTGTTGCTGATGTTTTCATACAGCGTGCCGTGTTGCGGATTTTTGGCTTTGCCGATAATCTTTTTGCCGCCATCTTTGCTTTCTTCTAGCCCTAAAATATAGAGCAGCTCGGTATAAAATTCGCGGTTAAGGCTGTTGGCATCGTTTGGGTTAAAGGCTTTGAGTAGGCAATCTGCGCTCAAAAGCTTGTAAATGGCGGTGAGTTCTTTGTCGCTGGCGGGTAGCTGAATGTTAAAGTGCGCACAGTCGATTTCTTCAGGGTCGAGCAAATCTTTTTTAAGATTTGGCAGTTCGCGTTCGAGTGCTTGGTAAAACTCAGCCGTGGTGTCGCCTAATAATGATTTACTGGTGTAAGCATCGTATAACTTTTTAATGTTGGCGTTGCGCCAAAAATGCCTGTCAAAGTCTTTGGCGTCAAATACAAACCAGTGGTTAAAGTCCGTGATAATAATGTGATAAAGCGAGGTGTTATTTTTTGCGCGCTCATTCATAAAATACATAATGGCTTGGCAAAAGGCTTTTTTGTGTAAATCATGCGCCAAAATCATGTCTGCACTATTAGGCATTTTTGCCTCAATAATCACTGAGGGTTTTGCGTTTTGCATCACCGCTAAATCAATGCTGATTTGCCCTTTTTGGCTGTTAGCTTCACTTAAAAAACCAAAGCTATCTAAAAATGGCTTGAGCGTATTCGTCACAATATTGGGCTCGGTTTGCTTGGTGCTGAGTTGATCTGCTAGCGATTTTTTGTAATGGTCTAAAGCAAGCTTAAAAACGTTAAACTTTTCAGCATCCACCGCTTTGCGCGATAAAAGAGGGTTGATGAAGTTTCTAGGTTTTTGAGCGTTTAACTTCATTGAATGTTCGATTTTAAAACGTTGATATTTGAATGATTGATTATCTACACATGATTACGATTAGGCAAGATTAACCGAACGCACACAAAATAAAAAGCCCGACTAATCGGGCTTTTTATTTTAAAACGCAGTTTTAAATTAAATCTCTAGCTGTGGACGGCCTGCTTCTGGCCAATCCAAATGGTAAAACTGACCGCGCGGTTTGTCGGTACGCTCGTAAGTGTGCGCACCAAAGTAATCGCGCTGACCTTGTAGCAAGTTAGCGGGTAGTACTGCACTGCGGTAACCGTCGTAATAAGCCATTGCAGCAGCAAAACCCTGCGCTGGAATGCCGTTAGTGACGGCCAAAGCAATCACTTTGCGCCAGCCTTCTTGACCTTCATTCATTGCGTTAGTGAAATATGGGTCTAACATCAAGTTTTTCAAACGTGAGTTCAATGCGTAAGCATCTGTGATTTTTTGCAAGAAGCGTGCGCGGATGATACAACCGCCGCGCCAAATTTGAGCAATTTCACCGAAGTTCAATTTCCAGTTGTAAGCCACTTGTGCTTTATCAATCAGTTGGAAGCCTTGCGCATAAGCACAGATTTTTGAGCAATATAAAGCGCTTTTAATCGCTTCAATAATCGCTTTTTTATCAGTCTCTATTTTAATTGCAGGGCCTTTTAAGATTTTACTCGCTTCTACACGCTCTTCTTTTAAGCTTGAAAGTGCGCGTGCATAAACAGCAGCAGCAATCGCGTTGGCAGGCGAACCTAGTTCAAGCGCATTTGCGGCAGTCCATTGACCAGTGCCTTTTTGACCAGCGGTATCTAGTATCTTGTCGACCAAGAAACCAGGACCCGTTGGATCTTTTTGTTGCAGAATATCGGCTGTAATTTCAATCAAGAAGCTTGAAAGCTCGCCCTTGTTCCACTCTTCAAATACTTTACCAATTTCGTCAGCTTGCATGCCAAGCAGATTTTTCATCAGCCAGTAAGCTTCGCAAATCAACTGCATATCAATATATTCAATACCGTTATGCACCATTTTTACGTAATGGCCAGCACCGTCAGGACCAATGTATTCAGCACATGAAAAACCGCCCACTACTGGCTTGCCAGGGATGCCACCTTCCATAGGCTCGCCTGTTACAGCATCCACTTTAGCGGCAATATCGCGCCAAATTGGCTCTAAGCTAGCCCATGCTTTGCGAGTGCCAGATGGCATGAGTGATGGGCCGAAACGTGCGCCAGTTTCACCGCCCGATACGCCAGAGCCAATAAAATCAATGCCTTTTACAGCAAGTTCTTTTTCACGACGAATTGTGTCTGTCCACAATGAGTTGCCACCGTCAATAATAATGTCACCTTGCTCTAAAAACGGCAATAAGGCGTTGATAGTCACATCAGTTGCGCTACCAGCTTTTACCAGCAAAATAATTTTACGTGGACGTTTGATGCTTAGTACGAATGAGGCTAAATCAGCATGGCCTACAACACGTTCAAATGAAGGTTCATTGTTTTTACATTCTTCAATGAAGTTCACCATTTTTCTGGAGTCGCGGTTATAAACCGCAATGGTGTAGCCGTGATCGGCAATATTGAGGGCTAAATTTTGCCCCATAACAGCTAGGCCAACTAGGCCAATATCAGCATTTTTTGTAGACATTTATCTTCTCTTTTGGAGTTGTTTAATGGAGGGTGTTTTGTAGGCAAGATTATAGAGCTTTTAACGGGTGATTTTGTTAATAATTGGCGCAGCTTAAAATTTTATTTTACTTTTAGCCAATCCTATTCTCTATGTTAGGTGTGCTTAATAAGCTGTTGCGCTTAGTTTAGTTTCTCTGCCAAGTCACGATAAGGGCTAAAAAACCCTACTTAAAGTACCCACTATGTTGTGCATCTTTCAGTTTAAAACTTACGCACCAAAATAATTGATAGATCAAGTCTTTCACGCTATAGTGAGGTTAATTGCAGTAGTGAAATAACTTTTTGTAAAGGTGTTGTTGATGGCGGCATTACGTCCAGTTTTAATGATTATTGACGATGATCCTTTAATCACTGACACTTTACATTTTGTGTTGAGTAAGTATTTTGTTGTGCATGTTGCGGAGTCTTATGCGCAATTAAAGAGCCTGCTTTTGCAGCTTGACTGCCCACCAGCCTTGGCTTTGGTCGATTTAGGCTTACCTCCGTCAGCACACACCCCAGAAGAGGGCTTTAAGGTGATCACCGCGCTTTTGGCGCACTCTCACGCCATTAAAATACATGTATTGTCTGGACAAAGCGACGATGTTAATGTCAAACGTGCGCTGTCACTTGGTGCGGTTGATTTTATTGCCAAGCCTTGTAACGTAGATCAGCTAAAAGACATGCTGTTAAATGCACTTAAAGTGCAAGATGTTGAGTTGAACGAAATTAAGGATGAGCAAGAGCATGATGGTTTGTTGGGCAATAGCTTGCCTATGCAGGCCTTGCGTATGCAAATTACCCAGTTTGCCGACTCGCCTTTTCCTGTGCTGATTGAAGGCGAATCTGGTAGCGGAAAAGAGCTGGTTGCGGGCAGTTTTCATTATGCCAGCGAGCGATTGTTACACCCTTATTTATCGGTTAATTGTGCAGCTATTTCTCCATTGTTGGCGGAATCCATCTTATTTGGGCATGCCAAGGGTGCTTTTACTGGTGCTGTTGCAGCACATACTGGCTATTTTGAGGACGCCGGTGAGGGTACGCTGTTTTTAGATGAAATTGGCGAGCTCTCCATAGAAATGCAAGCCAAGTTACTGCGGGTGTTAGAGAATGGGGAATACCAGCGCATAGGCGAAACGCAAACGCGTAAAAGTCTTGCGCGGATTGTTGCGGCGACTAACCGCGATCTACGTGCTGAAGTGCGTGCTGGTAAATTTAGATCAGATTTATATCATCGCTTGAGCGTATTTGCCGTGCGTGTGCCGCCGCTAAGAGATTTAGGTTTAGATAAGCACTTATTGCGAGAGCATTTTGTTGCATTTTATACCCATCAAATGGGGCAAGAGCCGTTTACATTAGATGCGGCGGCGCAGGCCAGTTGGTTAGACTATACGTTTCCAGGAAATGTACGTGAGCTTAGAAATATTGTGATTCGGTTAATTGCAAAGCATGCAGGTAAAACCCTGCAATCCAAGGACTTGCTGGTTGAGTTTGATCTATCAGCGCCAGAGTTAGCTAACGAGCCGTTTAACTTTAATGATGAAGGTGGTCTGATGGCGCAGGCACAGCGGCATTTACAGCGTCAGGTAAACGTGAGTTTAGATACAGTACTCAAAACTTGGGAAAAAGCCTACATTGAAGCCGCCATGCAAATGACACATGGCAATTTAAGCCAGGCAGCGAAATTGCTCAGCGTGAACCGTACAACGTTATATAGTCGTATGAGTACCGTAGAATAAATCTAGACCACGGCACCGAGCATAATGGTGCGCCAACACGAAAAACGGATAAATTTTGTATTACCCACACTTTGGTTTAAAAGAACCCCCATTTAAAATTACCCCGAATACCGATTTTTTCTTTTCGGGCGGCAATCGTGGCGCGGTGCTTGATGCATTGGTGTACGCGATAACCAATGGTGAGGGCATTATTAAAGTGGTGGGTGAGGTCGGCAGCGGTAAAACCATGCTGTGCCGTATGCTACAAACCATATTGCCTGAAAAAATAGAAAGTATTTACTTGGCAAATCCTAGCGTTGCGCCAGAAGACGTATTGCATGCTATTGCGTTTGAACTGCAACTCGAGCTGCCTAGAAATGCTGATCGCCTAAAAGTCATGCAGCAACTGCAAGCACATTTACTTAATCGCCATGCTGAAGGTCGGCAGGTGGTGATTTTTGTAGAAGAAGCCCAAGGCATGCCTCTAGCGACGCTAGAAGAAATCCGTCTGCTTTCAAACTTAGAAACCAAGCAAGATAAGCTATTGCAAATTGTGTTGTTTGGTCAACCTGAGCTTGATGTTAATTTAAGTGAAGTGCATATTCGGCAGTTGCGCGAGCGTATTACGCATAGCTTTCACTTAGAGCCACTGCAAACTAAAGATATTCGCGAGTATTTAATCTTGCGTTTACGTGCCGCAGGCTATCACGGCCCACATTTGTTTACGGATACGGCTATTAAAAAGCTCTCAATTGCAGCAAAAGGATTGGTGAGGCGCGTGAATATTTTGGCGGATAAGTCTTTATTGGCCGCCTATGCTGAAAACGTCTACCAAGTAACGCCTAAGCATGTAAAAGCCGCCATACAAGACAGCGAATTCGGTCGTAACGCCACTCACTATAGACAATACTTTTTATGGTCAATGCTGACACTATTATGCTTGGCGATGTTTTCAGTGTATTTGTGGTGGCAAGCGTCACAACAAATTAAGCCAGTTATTCAAAGCACGGTCAGGTCTGCGGTTAAAGGCTCGGCTAAACCTGCTATTAAGTTATTGCCTATTAAGGCCGCAGAAGCTCAGCCCGCGCCCCAAGTTGTGGAGGCATCATTGCCTACAAAAGTAGAGCCCATTGCAGTGAGTGCTACTAAAGATTTAGCTGCCCCAGCCGTTAATAAAGTCATTGATACACAACCGACTCTGGTCGGTCAGCGTTTAGAACAAACCAAAAATTGGTTATTGAGTGCGCCACCCAGCACATTTTCTTTGCAGATAAGGTCTATGCCATATGCGGAACCCTTGAATGGCGGGCAATCAAAAGATGATGCGTTAAACGTAGAGCTTGATCGACTCGGCAAGCTGCTAGAGGCAGATCGCTTATATGTGTACCAAAAAATACAAGATGGTGAAATCTATTCGATAATTTTATATGGCGCATTTGCCAGCGGTCGCGAGGCGCTTGATGCGCTGAATAATTTGCCTAGCCAAATAAAAAGTAACAAACCATATTTACGAACGGTAGCGAGTATTAATAAAGGGATTGAGCAGCGCGTTAAATAAAGGCTACAACTCATGGCCCCGCATTTATTGTCGCTAGGATATAGATGACAGTTTTGCGGTATTATGCAAATTAAGTAAGTTAAGCAATCCGTTCGGAGCAAATAGCCTGTGGCAAACAAAAAAATATTACCGCTGTTATTCATGACTTTTATTTTAGGCATGTCAGCCTGTGCGCATCAATCAAAAGTGCAGCCATCAAAAGGCCATATTGACGGGCAAAATACTACAAACTCGCCCGCAGATCAGGCTGCCGCGAGCAAGCCCTCTGTCGCTGGCAGTATTCCAAAACCAGTCACCAGCAACACTTATTTGCCGCCGCCAAAGCCTAAAGCCAAAGAGCAGGTATATAGCATTGTGGTGTATGACACACCAGTTAAAGAAGTGTTATTTGCCATTGCACGAGACAGTAAACTTAATGTTGATATTCATCCATCGATTCAAGGACTGGTAACCTTGAATGCGGTAGATCAAACTTTGCCTGCTATTTTGGAGCGTTTGTCTAAACAGGTTGATTTAACTTATAAGGTTCAGGGTAATGTGCTGATAATTACGCCTGATCAGCCAGTATTGCGAACGTACAAAGTCGATTATGTGAATATGTCGCGTGATACGCTTGGCTCTATAGGAGCTGCGGCTGAGATTGCAACGACAGGAAGGGCGGCAGCAGCTGGCGCTCAATCTGGTGGCGCTGCAGGAGCTGGAGGAGGCTTGAGTTCGAACGGCTCAAGGACACAGGTTTCTTCTGAATCAAAAAATCATTTTTGGGTAACTTTAATTCAAAATCTTAAGGATTTGCTCGCTGAGTCAGATAAAGAGGTCATTGTTTCTCGTTTTGGAACCACCGAGCAGGCTAATACGCAAACGAATGATACTAGTAATGGCAGTGCTGCTGAAAAAGCTTCATTTAAAGCAGATAGAGCCGCAGCGGCTAAAAGCTTGGTGGCGGAGCGTGAGCAGCAGCGCTCAGAATATAAAACACTATTTGCTGCAAATGTTATTGCCAATCCAGAAGCTGGTGTTATCAGTGTAAGGGGTACTAACAAGCAGCATGAGCGAGTACAAGAGTTTTTAGATAAAGTGTTAACTAGTGCAAATAGGCAGGTGCTCATTGAGGCCACAATTGTAGAAGTGGATCTCAAAGATAGCTTTCAAGCGGGGATTGATTGGAGCCGAATTGCCGCATCGGGGGTTGCCGGCAATGGTTTTACTATTAATCAGAGTTTAAATCCTTCCGTAGCTGATCCCCTTAGCCCGACTACATTGTCTAGTTTCAAACTAGGCTATAAGTACGCTGGTGCAGGGTATCTAGCGAATATATCGAGCGCTCTTACACTTTTACAACAGTTTGGAGATACTAAGGTTCTGTCTAGTCCGAAATTAACAGTGCTTAATAATCAAACGGCGGTACTTAAAGTAGTTGATAATTTAGTTTACTTTACTATTGAAGCGCAGGTAACTCAGAATCAAACAAATTCAAATACAACATTTACAACAACGCCACAGACGGTACCAGTCGGCATTGTGATGAGTGTAACTCCGCAAATTAATGATACAAAAACTGTAATGTTGAATGTGCGACCTACAATTACAAGGTACATTACTTCTGTACAAGATCCAAATCCCAACTTAGTTAGCAGAGATTCGGCAGGAAACATAACGGGAACAATTCCCTCACCCATTCCTGTGATACAAACTAGAGAAATGGAGTCACTACTAAGAGTTGAAAGTGGCAATACTACTGTGCTCGGTGGGTTGATGCAGGATGAAATTAAAAAAAATACGGATGCGGTGCCTGGTATTTCGGAGGTGCCTGTAATAGGTAAGGCTTTTAAGGCAAATGCAAAGTTAAATAAAAAATCTGAATTGGTTATTTTCTTGCGCCCAACAGTACTTGGTAACGCCAGCTTAGAGAGCGACGAGCTTTCTACCTACAAACAATATCTGCCTTCACAGCAGTTAAAGCAAGCGCTTGAAGCTGACGGCGAGAGGTAAGTTTTACTATGAGTTTGCTCATTAAAGCATTAGCCAGCGCGGAAAAAGATAAGCAGGCGAGCGATCGCACTGCTGGTGCGCTTTTAACTTTGGAATTAGCGCCCGCTGAAGTGGTGAAAGAAAATGTCGCTGATGATGTTGCAACAGAAGAAGTCGCAGACGCCAAAGACTCGTTTGCCGACAAATACTTATCTTTAGCGGAGGAGGCAGGTTTAACGGAAGAGCCTTTGGCGGTGGCTAAATATGCAAAATCTAAATCAGGTGTAGTTAACGCGTCAGATAACGCTAACGAGCCGTTCAACACTCAAAAAAATAATTTACAAACTGCACAGCCAGCTAAAAAATCGGCTACTAAAGCGGCAATGCCACTGCCGACAGCTTCAATTTTACAAACGTCGGCTACACAAGCTACTGAAGCGAATCAAAAAGTCGCGGCTAAAGTATTTATGGCGAATCAGGCGGCTAAAAATTCAAGTTCAAAATATGCGTTAGTGGTCATAGGTGTTGCGGGTGCTTTGATGATATTGCTTGGATTGCAGGGCTATGTCTATGTTCAAAAATTAACGGCACCAAATGTCGTTTTGGTTAAGCCTGCATCGACTTTGCCTCCACCAGTGGTGGCTGCGAACGTGGTTCCCCCAGTTGCGTTGGCGGCATTGCCAAAAGATGCGATTCCCAGTCTGCCTACTGAGGACTTGGCAGTTAAAGCAGCAGTTAAATCCAAAGATGACGCGGAATCTGGCCTTAATGCGCTGGTTGCCGAAAATAGTGCACCCAAGAAATCTCAGGCTAAGAAATCAATAAATAGTAGTGATGAGTTGCTCGGCGATAACGAAACCTTAGTCAGTAATGCACCGAAAAGTGAGTCGAAACGCCTACCAGTGAAGCTTATTAGCCGTGTGCCTATGGATGGGGTTGATCCAACATTGCTTTCGGCGTATCAGGCATTTGTGCGAGGTGAAGATGCCGCAGCGCAACAGCAATATCGGCAGGTGCTGCAACGAGATGTGCGTAATGTTGATGCACTATTGGGCATGGCGGCGATAGCGCAACGGCAAAATAGAGAAACGGATGCAGGTGGTTGGTATCAAAAAGTATTAGAGATTGAACCTAGAAATAGCATTGCACAATCTGCAATAGTGAACCTGCAAGGCAATACCGACAAAGTAGGTACAGAAAGCCGCATTAAAAGCATGTTGGTTCAGCAGCCAGAGTCGGCGAATTTGCATGCAGCCTTGGGTAATTTGTATGCAGAGCAAAATCAGTGGCCGTCCGCTCAAGAAGCGTATTTTAATGCAAATCGGTTTTCGGCAAATAATGCAGATTATGCGTTTAATCTAGCGATTAGCCTAGATCAAATGGGTAAGTCTAATCTTGCATTAAAGCAATATCAGCGCACCTTGGAGTTGCTGAATAACTCGGGTGCATCTAGCCCAGACCGTGCGCAGTTAGAAGCAAGAATTCAAGCGCTTCAATAAGCCGTAATTAAACAACAAATAAAAAATCGAATACTAAAATAATGACTGTTTTGAATCTTATCTCAGAAATAAAAGCAGGCTCGCTAGATGTCTAGGCCGCAGCGTAAACTACGCTTAGGCGAGCTGATGGTGCAGCAAGGGCTGATTAGTCAAGATCAGCTGCGCATTGCGCTTATTGAGCAAGAGCAAAACGATTTGCCGTTAGGGCGGCAGTTAGTGCGTTTGGGTTTTGTGACAGAGGGGATGGTGCGGGATACCGTAGCGCATACCATAGGTCAGGAAAGCATAGACTTGGCCACTGTAGTGGCAGATATTGAAGCCTTGCAGATGGTGCCGCAAGATTTTTCTCGCCGCTATCATATTCTTCCTGTGGCCTATGATGAGGTGAGCAAAACCATGGTGGTTGCCATGGCCGATATGTTTAACGTGGTGGCGCTAGACCAGCTTCGCGCAATGCTGGGCGGGCAAATACTGCTTAAACCTAAACTGGCGGCAGAGGCACAACTTGAAGAATTTATTGATCAGTTTTACGGTTACGAGTTATCTGTTGATGGTATTTTGCGTGAAATTGAAACAGGGGAAATTGATTACCAAAGCTTAACAACCAGTGGCGATGAGTACACTCAACCTGTTGTGCGTTTAGTCGGCGCGTTGCTGATGGATGCTGTTAAGCGCGGCGCATCGGATATCCACTTTGAACCTGAGCAAGCATTTTTACGGATTCGCTACAGAATTGACGGCGTACTGCAACAAGTCCGCAGCTTACATAAAAGTTATTGGGGTGGCGTAGCCGTTAGGCTAAAAGTGGTCAGTGGCTTGGATATTGCTGAAACACGGGCACCGCAAGATGGTCGACTTAATATGAATCTATGCGGCCGACCGATTGACTTTAGGGTATCAACGCACCCGACCATACACGGCGAAAATATTGTATTGCGCGTATTGGACCGCGAAAAATCCATTATTCCGATGGAGCGCATGGGATTACGTACAGAAACATTAGACGAGCTTCGTCTGATGATGACGCGTCCAGAAGGCATATTAATTGTCACTGGGCCTACTGGCAGCGGAAAAACAACCACACTTTACTCATTGCTCACACATAGAAATACCGAAGCGGTGAATATTATGACGCTGGAAGATCCTGTTGAGTATCCTGTGACAATGATGCGTCAAACTTCCGTGTCCGAGGTTAATAAAGTCGATTTTGCCAATGGCATTCGTTCTATTATGCGGCAAGATCCTGACATTATTTTAGTGGGTGAAATTCGAGATGCCGATACCGCAACAATGGCGTTTCGTGCCGCAATGACAGGTCATCAGGTGTTTAGTACCTTGCATACCAATTCTGCATTAGGTGCTTTTCCGCGCTTAACCGATATTGGTATTTTGCCCGACATTATGGCGGGCAATATTATTGGCGTGGTGGCGCAGCGATTGGTTCGTGTGTTATGTCTGCATTGTAAAGAAGCGCATAGCCCAGAGGACTTTGAACGCAAAATACTTAAATTAAAACCAAGTGATCATCCGCAAATATACAAACCTAAAGGTTGCAAGCAATGTAATCAAAATGGTTATCGTGGGCGTATGGCGATTATGGAGTTGCTACGTATTGATGCCGATATGGATTCATTGATTTCACGCCGTGCACACTTGGATGAGCTGCAAAAAATGGCGCTGGAAAAAGGCTTTATCACGCTGGCAGAAGATGGTGTTCGCCGTATTTTAGAAGGCTACACCAGCGTGGCAGAAGTGATGCGTGTGATTGATTTAACGAGTCGTATCCGCGCCTGATGCCATCCTTTAATTATAAGGCGATTGATAAGTCAGGTCGCCCGGCCGTGGGGCAGATAGACGCGCTGAATGAGGTGGATTTAGAGATTCGCCTAGAGCGTATGGACTTAGATTTAATCACCTTTCGCGCGACAAAAAAATCGACTAGCTTGTTTAACCGTAATAAAGTGAGTAATCAGGATTTGGTCATGTTCTGCTTTCAGATTGAACAGCTAAGCAGTGCTGGGGTGCCTTTGCTGGAGTGCTTGAATGATTTAAGGGAAAGCAACCCCAACCCATACTTTCAAAAAGTATTGGGTGCAGTAAGCGCGGAGGTTGAGGGTGGAAAATTGCTATCACAAGCACTGGCAGACCACCCCAGCGTGTTTAGCGAGGTGTTTGTCAGCTTGATTCATGCGGGTGAGCAAACGGGCCAGTTGCCTGTGGTATTTAACAACTTGTTCGAGACTATTCGTTGGCAAGATGAATTGATGTCTCAAACAAAAAAATTATTGGCATATCCTGCCTTTGTCGCGGTAGTGGTATTGGGTGCTGTAGCGTTTTTAATGAGTTATCTGGTGCCACAAATGTCAGCATTTTTGCGGAATATGGGTCAAGAGCTACCGCTAAATACAAAAATTCTGATTGCAATTTCTAATGCGGTTGTGAGTTATTGGTGGCTATTCATCGGCTTGCCAATATTAATTTTTATCGGCTTTGCCACCATCATCAAGACCAGTCCCATCGCGCGCTATCGGTTTGACATGCTCAAACTCAATATGCCAATGACGGGACCTATTTTGCACAAAATTATTATGGCGAGGTTTGCGCGTTATTTTGCCTTAATGTATCAAACGGGTATTCCTATTTTAGACGCCATCAAAATTTGCGAAAAAATTGTAGGTAATCGCGTTGTTGCAGATGCGCTTAGTCGTGCCCATGCTCAAATTAGTGCGGGCGATTCCATGAGTGAAAGTTTTCGAAATGCAGGCTTATTTCCACAGTTAGTGGTGCGTATGATTCGTGTGGGTGAAAGCACTGGTAGGTTAGATAAGTCGCTGCTAAATATCAGTTATTTTTACGATCGTGACGTGAATGATTCTATGCAAAAAATGCTTAAAATGATAGAGCCAGCACTGACAGTGGTGCTGGGCGCTATTTTAGGATTTATTATGTTCTCTGTGCTTGGCCCCGTTTATGACTCATTCAGCAAGCTTAAAATTTAACTAGCTAAAATTTAAACATGATGAACAGTAGTCAAAATAAATTAGTGTTATGCGCTACGGCTAATCATTTGCAGGCTGGGCTTTGGCGCGCGGGTAAATTGCAGGGTAGTCAGGCCTTTGCCAACGACGACGCAGGGCACGAAGCCTTCTCAACATTTTTAATGCAATACCCTGCTACGCCAGTCTATTTAATGGTCGATGCGGTTGAAGAAGATTACCGCTTAGAAAGCATTCCACATACCACAGGCGCGGCTAAGCGTGAGTTGGTGATGCGAAAGCTCAACCAGTTTTACCGTGGCTTAGAATACCGGACTGCCCACTTTATTAACCGTGATAAAGATAAGCGTAAAGATGACAGGTTTTTATTTATTGCTTTAAATAATGACGACTTTTTGCAAGCTTGGGTGGCAGATATACAAGCAGCAGCGGCGCAGTTGGTGGGGGTTTATTTACTGCCCATGCTCAGCCAAATATGGGTGCGGCAGTTAAAGCTGGGGTCACCACATATTTTATTATGTGAAAAATTATCATCAGGCTTAAGGCAGACATATCTACATAACGGCCGTTTACGCATGAGTCGCTTAGTGCCTAATGTGCCAGCTGAAGAAAGTCAGTTAGCTTATTTTTATCAGGTTGAAACGGAAAAAACGCGGCTGTATTTAATGAGCCAGCGTTTTATTACGCGTGAAACGCCGCTGCATTTGATCCTTGCCAGCGCAGATGGCAGTACCCAGAAAGTTAGTCAGGGCATTAGTCAGGAACAGGGGTTGGAGTGCTTAGATGTAAACCTGAGCCAGATGGCAAAAAAATCAAATCTGCCTGAAAGTTTAATGCAGAAAATGCCAGAGTTACTGCACATGCAGTTGCTGGCAAATGGGCAATTGGTGGATAACTTAGCGCCAGAGTCGCTGACCAAACAACACCAATTGAGCCAAGTTCAGCGGGCAATTAAAATGGCTGCAGTGGTGTTGGGTGTTATAGGCTTATGTGCTGCCGCTTGGTTTTTAAAGCAGGGTTTGGATTACAAAGCCGCGTTCGACCAAGCCGCGCAAGACACTGCCATGCAGCAACATCAGTATGACGAGGTAGCCAAAAACTTCCCGCTAACGCCAATTAGCGCGGAAAATTTAAAAACAGCGGTAGCGCTAGATAAAACCATTGCCGCTTATCCAAAGTCACCTAGGCGCCTGATGTTGGTAGTGAGTGCGGCATTAGAGCAATCGCCAGAAGTACAGTTGGATAGGCTGCGCTGGGTATTAAGCAGCGATATAAATATTAAAGATGACGATAAGTTGATTGCCACGCCAACGGCTATTACTAAAGTAACGCAGGCGGCAGACCCTACAAAATTAAGTGAGTTAGGTTTTGTGACGGCAGAAATAAGCAATTTTAATGGTGATTATCGAGGTGCACTAAACAGTGTTAATCAATTTATAGCCACATTGAAAAAAGATAAGCGAGTCACTGCGGTAGAAGTGCTGCAAGAACCCGTGAATGTAAGCTCTTATGTAGACTTGCAAGGTAGCACCGCTGATGAGCAATCTACCCAAAAGCAGCCAGCCTTATTTAAGCTAAAGGTGATACTCAATGCGCCAGATGCGCCTGAGGTGAATTAGTCATGCAATTAAATAAACAAGACTGGCTTAAACTTCAAATACCTTTGGCGATGCTAGTGGCGGTAATCGTTGCTATCGTGGCGCTATTCGTTTTAGCGCAAAACTATAGCAGTAGCCAAGAGGCGGCATTGCAAGCACAGAAAAACCTGCTTAATGCTGCACGACAGCATTACCAGTCATCAGGCATGGAAAAAGACACTATTACCAAGTATTTGCCACAGTATCACATGCTGATTAACAAAGGTTTTGTGGGTGAAGAACGACGCATAGAATGGGTAGATGCGCTACGTGCGCAACATACAAATCATAAGCTATTCGGCATTAAATATAGCGTTAGCCAACAAGAAGAATACAAACCAAGCTTTGCGCCAAGCTTGGGTGCGTTTGTGTTACATCGGTCTGTAATGAAGCTAGATTTAGATATGCTGCACGAGGGCGATATCCTGCAATTAACGGAATCGTTAAGCGCACAAAATATCGCACCATTTATGTTGCGCGATTGTGAAATTACCAGGTTAAATGCTGGCGCAACGCTAAGCAACCAGCTTACGGCAAATTTACATGCAAAATGCGAGTTAGATTGGCTAACCATGCGTGAGCCAGCGACTGCCCAAATAGCGGCTACAGCGCAATAATGCCGCATGAGTAAACGACCATGAACTTATTTACCCTAAATACCCCCCTGTTTCTAAGCCGCAGCTTATCAAGCATGGCTAAGGTAAAGCTGCAATATTTGCAGCCCACTAAAACCTCTAAAATAATTAAAAACTTATTAATGGGTTTGATTTTGACTACATTAGCTACGCAGTTGAACGCCGCATCAAACGAAAGCTTAGGCCGGTTATTTAGCAAGCCTACAGAGCGAAATAATTTAGATTATTTAAGACAAAATCAAAAGCTAAAAGTGATTAGCCCGCAAGACACCCCGCAACCAGAACCTACGGCAGAAGCACCACCACTAGAGCTGCCCAACCCCATTACGCTGCAAGGTTACGTTAAACGTGGTGATGGTACAAAAAGCACGCTATGGATTAACAACAAACCCGTACAAGAAGGTAGCATGGTGGATAACGTACAAATCGGCCTGTTAAATAAACGCGGGTTCTCAGCAAAGGGTGCGAGCACAGAGGGTGTCGATGTAAAAATCCCCGTGAATGGTAGAAATGTTCGGTTAAAAGCAGGCCAAATGTATGAGCCTGAGACCGATAAAATTAAAGAGTTGCAAGTGGTGGAGAAGGCTAAGAGGTTACGTCTAGAAGAGGCTGGCGTGATTGATGATGGTAACGTTGAATAGGGCTGTACGGATATTGCTGAACGATAATGGCGCATAATCTGAATTATTCACTAAGAAATTTTCAGCTGAAATTCTGTCAGAAAGGTGCTGTTTTAATTTTAATGGCGTTTATATTAGGGCTTGGTGCTGCGGCATACTTGTTAAAAGCATTGGATGCTGCAAATGTAAAAGCTAAGCAAGATGAAAAAACTTACCGAGTGCTTGGGGCTGCAAAGCGCGCTTTGCTTGCATGGGCAGTGAGTAATCCGGATAACCCTGGCTTAATGCCATACCCCGATAGAAATGCGGATGGTAATTATGATGATGCCAGTGACTG
Source organism: uncultured Pseudomonadota bacterium (assembly GCA_903846555.1). Lineage (GTDB taxonomy): Bacteria > Pseudomonadota > Gammaproteobacteria > Burkholderiales > Methylophilaceae > Methylotenera. Next base: position 4,486 of record CAINBI010000109.1, on the reverse strand, counting down.
TTATGCATCAAATAACAATTTTTCACCCAATTTTACCTTAGGCCGTTTACCGTTATTTAAGAGTGACACTAATTGCGTCACTCAAGACACTTACGACCCCACTGGTGCATATGACCTCACGATTAAATCAGGTTTGGCTGAGGACGTTAGGGATGGGTCTGGCGAAAGATTATGGTACGAAGTATCTAGGAATTTGTTACATGACTATAAATCTAACGCTATGCATTCTAACGGCACTACTCCCATTATCAATCCGAGCATCGTGAGTGCGCCAGCCTTTCCTTGGATAGTTGTGCGTGACCGTAATGGTGCGGTTATATCTGACAGGGTGGTTGCCGTTATCATTGCTCCAGGCTCACCCATTGGCGGGCAGAACCGTTCAGGCGGCATTGCTAATGCCAACCAATATCTGGACAAAATAGTTATGGCGGATGACACGACATACCAAAATTATGGTTATCAAGATGCAGTAAACACTATTCAGAGTTTTATTATGGGTGATGATTTTAGAGTGGTGGCTAAAAATGATCCAACATATAAAGATCAGACAATAGAGCCTTACTACTATAACGATAAGCTTGTATATATTACGATCGATGAGTTAATGGTTGGGCTTAATAAGCGAGCAGCCGCTGAGGCTGGTGCATTACTTCGAGTCTACAAGGCCAAAACGGGACAATATCCTTATGCGGCTAATTTGGGCACAAGCCTAAACTATGCATCTGTTCTATCCAATACTAAAGGGATGTTGCCAATTGATGTTACTGACAGTTGTACATGTGCATCATTTCAAAGCTGCACATGTAGCTTCAAACCAATTATAAGTGTTACCTTTACCAAGGCCAGCGGCACTTGGGCGACCAGGACGGGAGCTTGCCTTATATCCAGTTCAAAATGTACTTGTAGTGGCTCGGGTAGTTGCAGCCGAAGCTCCATTACATTTGCGTGTGACAGTGCTGGCACCTGTACTACCAATCAAGTTGGCGTTAATCTTTTCACTTATACTATTCCTAGCTATGCGGATGTTGTGCCTGATTTGACAGGCTGTTTTTTATCTGGCAGTAATGCCGCTTGTAACAGTGCTGGCGCTTTCACCATTGGTTTAAAAGAAGCGCCTTGGTTTAAGGCCAATTTATGGCAAGATTATTTTTACTATGAATGGTCGCCAACCTCTATCTTGCAGTCAGGTGAAAAAGCAGGTATTGGTGCACTTTTAGTCGCAGCAGGTGAGCCCATCACTAATACACCTTTTTCATCCAAAGGTTCAGCGCAGTCGAGACCTTCAAGTATTATTAGCGATTATCTTGATAGCACTGAAAATACAGACGGCAATTTTATTTTTGATGCCACAAATAAACAAAAATCCAACAATTACAATGACCAAACCTATATAGTTGCGCCATGATAAGGAATTATTACTTTAAGCAAGGCGGTTTTTCCCTGATAGAAATGGCTGTGGTGCTCATCATCCTAGGTTTCATCCTAGGTGCTTTGCTTATGCCGTTGCAAGCCCAGCGTCAGCAGCTTTTTCAATCTCAAACTGAAAATACGTTGGAAACTGCAAAAAAAGCTTTGTTAGGCTATGCGCAGTCGCAAGGGAGATTGCCCTGCCCTGCCACAAGTAATGGTACTGGTGTTTTTCCTGATGACGAAGGTTCTGCAAATCCTAACGCGAGTGGCATCTGTACTCAGCAGATAGGGTTTTTGCCCGCAAGTACGCTAGGAATACAATCTATCGATGAGCAAGGTTTTGCGCTCGATGGATGGGGCAACAGAATACGCTATGCGGTGACGCAGGCAAACTCAAGCGCATTTACAACCACAGATTCTATGAATGTACTTGGCCTTACAGCATTAGTGCCCGATATTCGTGTATGCGCAACGTCTACAGCCTTAAACTGCACAGCAACAATTAATCTAACTAATAATGCCGTCGCCGTTATTTATTCATTAGGTGCAACCGGTGCTCAAGCCTCTGGTGGCGGGGATGAAGCAGAGAATTTAAATGCCATTGCTAATGTTGATACAGTTTTTGTTAGCCATGAGGCGCGCCTAAATGATCCAGTTAATGGTGAATTTGACCACATCGTGACTTGGATTTCCCCTTATGTACTTTATAACGCAATGATTGAGGCTGGCCAGTTGCATTAACTATGAACGACAACCAACTCCTACGCTATAGCCGCCATATCCTTCTGCCGCAAATTAACTATGAAGGCCAAGAGGCGCTGGTGAATAGCCATGCGCTGATTGTTGGCGCTGGCGGTTTGGGTTCGCCTGTAGCTTTATATCTTGCTGCCAGTGGTGTAGGTACATTAACTATTTGTGATTTTGATGTGGTAGATTTAACTAATCTACAGCGGCAAATTGTGCATACAACAGCTTCGGTGGGTATCAATAAGGCCGTTTCTGCACAACAGACTTTGTTTGAGATTAACCCCACGATTCAGGTCAATACAGTCTGTGTAAAATCGACAGAAGATGAATTTGCCTTACTGCTTGCTCAGGCGGACATTGTGATTGATTGCAGTGATAATTTTGCCACACGTTACCTGTTAAATCGGTTGTGCGTTCAGCTAAAAAAGCCGTTGGTATCAGGCGCGGCAATTGGCTTTGAAGGTCAGGTCACAGTGTACGACATGCGCTCGGATAGCAGCCCGTGCTATCACTGCTTGTTTCCAGACCAAAGTGAAACAACGGGCGAAAATAATGAGATGCGTTGCGCCAGCAATGGTGTTTTTTCGCCGCTAGTGGGCATGATAGGTACTACGCAAGCCGCCGAGGCTTTAAAGCTGCTGATGGGTATTGGTGAAAGCTTGCAAGGACGTTTGCTGCTGCTGGATGCGCTAGCTATGGAGTGGCGCACTATCAAGCTGAGTAAAGACACCGCTTGTAGTGTGTGTAGCTAGTTTCTGTCATTGCGGATTTAGTCCGCAATCTCGTGAATAGTTAACAAGATGCTGAGACAAGCTCAGCATGACAGAAGTTTTTTAACCTATTTCCCGCCTACTAAGCTTTTTACCGCACTTACCAAGTCACCTGGCATTACAATGATTTTACTGTTTTCAGAGGCTGACATTTTTTGCAAAGCGGTAATGTAGCGATCACCCAATAAAAACATGGCAGAGGCGTTATTTTCTTTTACTGCGTCGGTAATGAATTTAATTGATTCAGCTGAGGCTTTGGCGGCAATCATTTGTGCTTCAGCATCTTTGCGAGCCGCTTCTAAACGCGCTTCAGCGTTTAGTATTAGCGATTGTTTAGCCCCTTCCGCTTCAGTTACCACGGCCACACGCTCACGTTCTGCGGCTGCTTGTCTTTCCATGGCATCTTGCATGTTTGACGATGGCTTGATGTCTTGAATTTCAACAGATTTTACGGTTAAGCCCCAATCCTGTGCTTCATCGGCAATGGCTTCTTTTAGTTCAGCTTTAATGCGGTCGCGCGAAGTAAGCGCTTGGTTTAAATCCATGCCACCGATAATAGAACGTAAACTGGTTTGCACCATATTACGCATTGCTTCTCTAAAGTTTTCAATGCTATACACCGCACGTTCAATATTTGATACTTTAATGAACGCAATAGCATTGGCTAGAATCACTGCATTATCTCGTGTAATTACCTCTTGTTGTGGAATGTCTAAGATAATATCCTTGGTAGTGACTTTGTAGCTGACTTCATCAAAAATGGGGATAATAACTCTCAGTCCTGGAAATAGCACTTTATGAAACTTACCAAATCTTTGCACCACCCACTCTTCTCCCTGCGGCACAATACGAACTCCTTTAACGATGGCAACAATCACTACGATTGCTAAAAACACGGGTAACGAAATAAGTGCATCCATAATTTTTTCCTTAGATTTTAAACGTAATTACATATTAAACTGCTTGCACACGAAGTATATTGCCTTCGACTGCAATCACGGCAGCATTGCTTCCTACATCAATTGTTTCGCCAGAGGCAACAGTCCACTCACGACTACCCATTACACCTTGAGTAAAGCGGATTTTACCGTTATGTGTTTTGCTGCAAGTCTCAATCACGATGCCTATGCGCCCAATTTCCTCACCCTGTGCTTGCCCAATGCGTGAGTGAGTTTCAGTTTTTTTGTAATAAAGTTTCCATATGTTTAATGAACCTAAAGACAAAACAGCAAAAATCGTAAATTGTATGGCACTCGTCAGCTCAGGAAATAACCAAGCGGCAACTGATACACATAATGCAGCTATACCAAACCAAAGCATGTAAAAAGTACCTGTCGCCATTTCAGCCGCCAGTAAAACTAAACCTACCGCACCCCATACCCACATTGCTTCAATCATAATTTTCCTTTGCTAGAATGTTTAACTAGTTCTCATCCAGAAACGTAACCATATGATTTTATTTGATAAAACGTAATTTTGCAGTGGAAAATCCCAGTGAAAATGTTTATAATTACTCTCAAGCCATTGATTGTAAACAATAAACAAAGCCACCGGGGTTT